>JAIRLF010000350.1 GCA_031259655.1 Prevotellaceae bacterium | reverse complement strand
TTCCGCCATGTCTCAGGATGTCCGCCGCCTTTTTTATACTGTCTATCATTTTGTTTACTAATAACTTTCTTTATGTAAAGAATTTGCAAATGTACACATTTTTTCTTTATAACAAATTTTCTGTTGTCCGATAAACTAAAAAAGCGTGGAGAGAAAAATATGCACAATTAGAGCATCTTTTTCGAGATAAACAAAGTTGAATAAATTGTATAATAAGGCGCTCAAAAATAGGCGCAAAATAAAATCGAATTTACGGTAACTATTGCATGACAGGCAAATGAAGAATCTGTTGTTTTTGCTCGTTTGTCTATTTGGAACCAGAGTTGGTTCAGACTTAGGAACCGGTGTTGGTTCAGACTAGGAACCGGTGTTGGTTCAGATTAGGAACCGGTGTTGGTTCAGACTAGGAACCGGTGTTGGTTCAGACTAGGAACCGGTGTTGGTTCAGACTAGGAACCGGTGTTGGTTCAGGCTAGGAACCGGTGTTGGTTCAGACTAGGAACCGGACAATGTCTACACGCCAAAAACGGCGAGTACGCAACCCCGTTATATTGGTGAGTTACGAGTTACAGTTTCAACGATTTGCGTCAGATATTTTTCGTCTGTTTCATCGAAGCAATTCAAATAATCGCTATCAATATCCATGACGGCAATTATCTCATTGTTACAGAATATCGGGACGACTATTTCCGATTTCGACATTGAACTGCATGCTATATGTCCTTCAAACTTATCTACATCGGGGACAATGACACATTTGGCTTTTGCCCAGGAAGCGCCGCACACGCCTTTACCCTTTTTTATCCGGGTACAGGCAACCGGACCCTGAAACGGTCCGAGAACCAGTTCATCGCCGACAACACGATAGAAACCAACCCATAGAAAACCGAAAACCTCTTTAATCGCCGCAGCCACATTCGCCATATTTGCAAAGCGGTCGGTTTCGCCTTGCGTCAACGCAACGATAGCGGCATAAAGCGACAAATACTTCTCTTCTTTCGTTGTCCCTGTTATCGAAAATACTTCCGCCATTTCTGTTCATTTCATAATCTTGTCGATAATAGCTTTTTCTTCGATTCTTCGTTCTATCAATTTTTTGTATTCTTCCCAATAGTAATTGGGATTTTTTCTTTTGACATTTTCCATCCATTTCAGCGCGAGTTCATATTCGCCCAATATTTCGCATCCCACAGCCATATTGAAACACGAAATCGCGGCAAGGTCTTTATTTGCGTCGTTCACGTATTTCGACCACACATTCATTGCTTTCGACCAGTTTTCGTCGGCGACATAATATTCGGCTTGAGCGATATTTGCGTCGAGATAATAGAAGCGTGTTTCTTCTTTCCATGAAGGAGTGATTTCTTCGACGTACGACTTAGCCAAATCTCTGATTATGTACATGGATGCCGCTTTATTGTCGGGTATTCTGTCAGTCAGTTCATCTTCCGTTTCCCATGGATAAGCGTCAATTTGAATTGTCACGGTATCGACAATTGTCCGGTTATCAATAACTGTCAGTTTGTCGATATCGTAGATTTTCACCACCAGCCGGTGTGGCGTTACGATACGCACACAATTGTCTCGCGCGGTTTTGACCCGTTGTTTGTGGAAAGTACACTTAAAATCTTCGATAGCAATCAGGTAATTAGCGTTCGAACTTTCTTTGATATCCCAGATATTGTCATCCGTAAGCCCTGTTTCTTCGGCATTTACCGTATAAACAGGGAAAATATACGAACTGTATTTGGGCGATTTCTCAAGACTGTGTTTTATCTCCATCGCCATGTTCATCATAGCCAAACTGTCGAAAGACTTTTCGTGAGCGGGAAGATAATCGCCGTGCAAAGCCGCCGTGACGGCAATTTTCGCCGTATCGGGCAGATAAACAATCCTTGTCGGCGGAATCAACGTTTGTACTTGCGTCGAAGTGTACCGAACCGATTCGCACGATGCTAAAAATAATGACATGATACCCGCAAAAAACGTTATATGTCCGATAAATATATTTTTCTTCATACTATATATTTTATTACATATTAAAACGAAATATTGCATAAATCCGCAGCAAATTTCAGCCCAAAAGTAGAAAAAATTCGACAAATCGAAATCTTCATGCAACGTTTTCGATGTTTTTGACGTCTATACATCAATAAAGTTTATGTATGAAAGGAAGATTTTTTTTAATAATAAGTGCGGTTTTATGCATATTTTCCTGCTCGCTTGACGAAGAAGCAGGTTACTACAGCGATTCTTTCGGAGTTGTGCAGTTTTTCGACAATAATACACAGTACATCAAAAGCGATGAAGGAGAAATTTTGATACCTGATGAAAGCATATCATCGTTTGTCGAAACGGGCGACAGAGTGTGGATTTCGTACACCGTCGAAGAAGAAAACGCGAAACGGGATACGTTGAGAATATTGCCCTATCGAATAACCCGCGTCATGCCCCTGAACCTGCAACAAGAATCAACACTCGCCGAAAACGGCGTCGACTTGTGGACAGTGTGGATTGCACAAGGTTTTTTGACTTTCGATTTCCGGATAAGGGCAAGAGACCCCGAAAAACTCAAAGACCATCAATACGCTTTAGTCGCTCCACAGAAGGAAATCGTTGATACTCTCTTTATTAATTTTAGACACGATGATGGCGGAGACAATTACGGAGTATTGTGCCGGACAGCCGTGACGTTGAAATTGAGCGATTTAAATATCGCGCAGGATTCTGTCATGTTAGCTATTGATTACAAAAATCTCGCCGGCGTAAAACAACAAGAATATAGAATGTATAAAAAGATACAAAAATGAAGAAGTTTTTTTTGATATTAACAACGATTATTATAGCATCATGCAGTCTTGATGATAGTGACAATGAGGCGCTTTATCAAGCGTATGGCGTTATTAAAGAAGATTCAAGGACAAGCGGAAAGTTGTATGTCAGAAGCGATGAAGGCAGGGTGATACTCCCGTCGCAGTCCAATTTGCTGTCGAACGAAGACCGCGACAGTCGGGTGTGGATGACGTTTTCTACTGCCGACAATGTCGAATTAGACACTATCAAAGCAAATGTTTACGATTTTCTGATAGTAACTCAAATGGATTTTAAAACCCAGAACGACGAATCGGTATCAGATAACGTGTATTTGCAGAATATGTGGGTTGCTCAGGATTATCTTACGTTGATAATGAATGTCGCGGCAGGTTCCGATAATTCGTTGAAAAACCACAAATACACCATGTTTCTCGACGAAGAATCGGTAAACAGTATCGAAGAAGTTAGCGATACAGTGCATTTGGAATTTAAATACGACAGAAACGACGACACTAACACCAAATCATTTACCAAAATAGTGGCGCTGAAATTGGACGACAAGATAAATGCAAAGGTGTTGACTGTAAAATACAAAACGGATTCCGGCTTTAAAGAACAAATTGTTACATACACAAAGTAATCGATATCTTATATTTTTAATTATTTATGTTTAAGGTTTGCTTTCACAAGCAAACCTTTTCTATTTGAAGTCCGTACAAATGAAATTTCAAGAAGACGGAACTTTGTTAATCCCGTCACAAAAAACATTTTTGTCGGACAACATTCTTTTTAATGAGTTTTTTGTTTACCTTTGCACTTTATTTGTAAATGTTCAAAAAAAGATAGTCGGGAAGATGGAAACAGCTGATTTATTGAAGAAAGTGCGGAAAATTGAGATAAAAACGAAAGGTCTTTCGGGTAATATATTTGCCGGCGAATATCACAGCGCTTTCAAGGGCAGAGGAATGACTTTCAGCGAAGTGCGCGAATACCAACCGGGCGACGACGTACGAAATATAGACTGGAACGTGACAGCCCGTTTCAATACTCCGTTTGTAAAAGTGTTCGAAGAAGAACGCGAATTGACAGTGATGCTGATTATTGACGTCAGCGCATCCGAATCGTTCGGCACTCAAAGCAAGTTCAAAAAAGACCTGATTGCCGAGTTGTCGGCGGTGTTATCATTTTCGGCAAGTATCAACAACGACAAAATCGGAGCAATGTTTTTCGGCAGTAAAGTGGAAAAGTTTATCCCCCCGCAAAAGGGACGCACTCATATCTTGCGCATAATAAGAGAAATCCTTGAGTTTACACCCGAAAATTCGGGCACAAATGTGTCCGAAGCATTGGCGTACCTTACAGGCGCCCTGAAAAAAAGATGTACGACCTTTATCCTCTCGGATTTTATGGATTTCGACGAAAATAATATGCCGCGCTTCGAACAGGCTCTGAAAATTGCTTCAAAAAAACACGATGTAGTAGCGCTGCGAATATACGACCAACGTGAAAAAGAACTGCCTCCCGTGGGTTTAATCGAAATGTATGACGCTGAAACAGGTCAGGCTATACTCATTAATACTAACAGGAAAAAAAACAGAAAAATCTATACCGAATGGTGGAATACGTGTTCGGATAATCTTAACAAAATCTTCTCGAAATTTAGAGTCGATTCTGTAAATATCGCTACTGACGACGATTATATCAAACCTTTAGTCAAACTGTTCAAGAAAAGAACGGTATAAAACTTAACCGTCGTGAAACTTTTTGACAGACACAAACATGTTTACAGAGAGTAATTGTCTGAATATGCAGGAAAAACCGGCACAATATGGTTTATATTTTATATTGTTGTAAACTCCGGAATTTCCCTGATATTTCGCATTACAGTTCGAATTTTTATGACACTACAAATTTCTTTATTTCATCATCTTTCAACAAATACAATTGCCTGTTATCCAACAATCGAATGTTTCCTTCGAAATAAGGTTCGTCGCCTGTTTGTTGCGTATGTCCAATGATTTGT
>JAIRLF010000346.1 GCA_031259655.1 Prevotellaceae bacterium | reverse complement strand
GCTGAGTTGAAATGAAAGACGGTCGGCGTCGTTTGTTTCGACAAATGTTCGGCGTCGAAATCCTTCACCACGCCGACGATACGATAAGGCGGATTTGTTCCCGCTTCGTCGGGATTAGTCGCTCGCCATATACGCCGGAAGGGTTGCAGTTCGGCGTTGCGATAGTCGTCGATGTTGAACTGTTTGAGAACGCTTTCGGTTACAATGAGATTGTATGTGCGAAGATTGTCGATTTCGTTGTCCCACAGTCTGCCGGCGAGCAGTTCGATATCGAACGTTTTCAGCCATGTCTCGTCTGCATACATGAGATTTACGGATTGCAGTTCGCCGCCGGCGGTTTTGAACTCGAAATTTTGTCCTTCTCCGAACGGGAACGAGCCGAAACTCCAGCTTTCAAGCGCTGTCGATGCGTTGAGTTTTTGTCGCAGTACGTCGCCGGTTTGTTTGAGTTTGTTTAGTGCGGCACGATATTCTTCGTCGGACAGCGTGTACGACAGTGCGCTCGAAAATTTGAGGAACGGGACGCTGATGATGTTTTTCGTACGGAATCCGAGGTCTTTGTCGAGCATGAAATACAGTTGTTTGACAAAGAAAAGCGATACTATAATCAGTCCCGCAGTCATGAAATACTGGAATGCGAGGAAGAAATTCCTCGAAAAGGGCGATTTCCGTCCCGCGCCGACAGAGCGCAACGAGTGTATCGGCGCCGAGTATCTGTAACGCAAATATGGCGCGACGCTTACCGCCGCCGGAAGCGCAAGAAGCAAAACCAGGGCGAGCGACAGGTCGAACCCGTAAGCGGGATATTGCCGGATGCCGAGTGTGTTCTCGACAAAGGGATGCGCTGCCGCCGCTATCCAAAATGCAACGAGCAGCGAGCCCGTTACCGTCAACAGGTTTTCGAGAAACAGCTGCGTGAATATCCTGAATCCGCTTGCTCCGAATATCTTTTTCAAACCGAGTTCCTTACTGCGTCGAATCATCACGACGGCGTTGATGTTGATATAATTTACAAGTCCTGTGAGCAGCAGCAAAACCCCGATACACGACAGGACAAAGACGTATGCAAGATTGCCGTGAGAAAATATGCCGCCGCTGACACTTTTGTCGAAATAGATGTCTTTGTACGGGAAAATCCGGTAACGGATTTCGTATCCCGCCGGAGTTTTTGCGACGGGTTTATCGTACTGCCGGTTGATGTCGCGGTAATCGACGTTCGGGGACAGCAATATCAGGCTTTGAGAGCTAAAACTTCCGGGTTCGAGCAGTTTGTTCGTGAGTATGTCGAACGATAACATGCTTTTGCCCGGCGGAGTGCGGATAATTCCCGCAACAGTCAGCATTTTGCCGAAAGTGGGATATAAGAAAGTTTTCCCGACGGGATTCTCTTTGCCAAAAATTTTTGCGGCGAACGTTTCCGTAAGAAAAGCGTCTTCGGGACGACGGATGTTTGTCGCGCCCGTCGACACGACATAGTCGAAGATTTGCAGAAAAACGCTGTCAGTCATAAACAGTTCGGCGTGGTAGCTCGTGTTCTCGACAACGATGTCGTCGCGGGTGAAAACAAACGAGGTGTACTTTTCTACGCCCGAATGATTGAAATGATTTCGTTCGCCGGGAAAACCTGCAAATTCCCATCTTCCCGGACTGTTGGAAATCTCCTGCGTTGCAACGAAAATCCTGTCCTTTTTCGTATTGAACCCGTCCACAGTCAGCTCGCTGTATACATAACGGGCGATAATGACGGCGCAAGTTAAACTCAACGCCAGTCCCAACAGGTTGATCGTGGAATATAATCTGTAATGTACTAATGTACGTAATGAAAGTTTTAGCATAATCCTTATTTTTATTTATGTTTTATGTCTTATAATTTTGCAAAAATAGTGTTTTTTTAACAGCATAAACTTTTTTTCGAATTTTCTTTTATAAACATTTAGAGGGCAGACATAATCGAGACTCCGGTGTGGTCGTGTTTTGTTATAAAATTCAAAATAAGCCTTCAGTCACTCGGACTGCCTACAGTCAATTGTAATGAAAAGTTTCGAAACTTCAGTTCGACGTATGGCAATCTTTTTTTTGCGTATATATTATTATAGATTTGAACATTGTGGGTTTTCGGGCGAATACCGATTAATAACTTTTTTTTCCCGTGAACTTCATTATAATTATCTTTGCGCGTTTTTAGGACGATTAATTTTATGAATGTAGTAGAATATAACGAAGAAGAAGTCATCTCATTAGAATGGCAGGAACATATCAGGGTACGCCCCGGCATGTATGTTGGAAAACTTGGCGACGGAACTTCACACGATGACGGTATATATGTCTTACTTAAAGAAGTTATAGATAATTCCATCGACGAATACATCATGGGATTCGGCAAAAATATCGTTATCACTATTTCGGAAGACAAAGAAGTAAAAGTTCGCGATTTCGGACGAGGCATTCCGTTGGGTAAAGTAACCGACGTAGCCTCGAAAATGAATACGGGAGCAAAATACAATACCGGTGTTTTCGTCAATTCGGTAGGGCTTAATGGAGTAGGTATAAAGGCGGTAAACGCATTATCTTCATATTTCGAAATAACCTCGTTCCGCGATGGTCAATATGCGAAAGCGCGCTTCTGTCGAGGCATTTTGTTGGACGAATCGCAGGGCGATACAACCGAAGAAAACGGGACTTTAGTAGTGTTTTTACCCGATGAGACGCTTTTCGGCGAGTTCGAATTTAATAACGACTATATCGAAACGATGCTGAAAAACTATTCGTTCCTCAATGCAGGGCTGAAACTGATATTTAACGGGACATCCTACTGTTCACAAAACGGACTGCTCGACCTGCTCAATAACAATCTGAACGAAGAACCGCTCTACGAACCGATACATCTGAAATCGCAGTATATCGAAATCGCTATAACGCATACATCCGGCTACGGCGAAAGTTTTTATTCGTTTGTAAACGGGCAACATACGCCGCAAGGCGGCACCCATCTTTCGGCTTTTAAAGAGGGACTTGTGAAGACAATTAAGGAATTTTACAAGAAAGATTTCGACCCCGACGACGTCCGTACATCTATAGTCGGGGCAATCAGTATCAAAGTGCAGGAACCGATATTCGAATCGCAGACAAAAACCAAACTCGGCTCGAAAGATATGGGCGCAGGTTTGCCCACAATTAAAAATTATGTCATCGAGTTCCTGAAACAAACTCTGGATAATTATCTCCACAAACATCCCGAAATGGTCGATATTCTGCTGCGCAAAATCGTGGACGCCGAAAAAGAACGCAAAGCTATTTCGGGTATAAAAAAACTCGCACGCGAAAGAGCTAAAAAAGCAAGTCTGCATAATAAA
The DNA here is from genome assembly GCA_031259655.1 of Prevotellaceae bacterium. Classification (GTDB taxonomy): domain Bacteria; phylum Bacteroidota; class Bacteroidia; order Bacteroidales; family UBA932; genus JAIRLF01. The sequence continues at coordinate 1,240 of JAIRLF010000346.1, read as the reverse complement.
AAACTCAGAGATTGCAGAGTACATTATAATAGCAAAGATGCAAATTTCGAAAAATCTACTCTTTTTATTACCGAAGGTAATTCGGCAAGCGGGTCGATAACCAAATCGAGAGACGTTAACACTCAAGCTGTTTTCAGTCTGAGGGGAAAACCGGAGAATACCTTCGGTCTCCAGAAAAGCATTGTGTACAAAAACGAAGAGTTCAACCTTCTACAGGCTGCCCTGAACATCGAAGAAGACCTTGACAATCTTCGATACAACAAAGTAGTTATTGCTACCGACGCCGACGTCGACGGTATGCATATCCGCTTGTTGGTTATCACCTTTTTCCTTAATTTCTTCCCCGACCTGATACGGCAAGGTCATTTGTATATACTCCAAACGCCTTTGTTCAGAGTTCGTAATAAAAAGAAAACAATATACTGCTACAACGATGAAGAAAAAACTCAAGCCATCAAGAAATTGGGCGCGGTAGAAATCACCCGTTTCAAAGGTCTTGGCGAAATTTCTCCCGACGAATTTGCAGGTTTTATCGGTGAAAATATCCGTCTCGACCCTGTCAAATTGGGTAAAAACGATATGATACACGATTTACTCGCATTCTATATGGGCAAAAATACCCCTTATCGACAAGGTTTTATTATCGAAAATCTTAGAAACGAAGAAGAACTCGGAGCATGACCGTCGAGATAAGGCTTTCAACCTTATCTCGACGACTATGTCTCCGCCCGTCAAGTATTGTCGTTGTGGGGGCGTATCGCACTTGTCGCATAATGCCACTGACGTTTCTGTGTGAATATTGTTGGGCGTATGCAATACGCCCAACAAATATTTGATTATAAAAAAGAGAATTTTGTCGTACACCCATAATCTACGTGGAGACGCATGGAGACGCATGGAGACGCAATATATTGCGTCTCTACAAATTCGACGCCCTCGGCGACCACAGCATTGTCCGATGTAGAGACGCAATATATTGCGTCTCTATGCCTTTTCAATAGTACAGATGAACTATTCAATAGTATAGATGTACTTTTTCACTCAATTGACTCTCCGGAAGCCCGTCAGGGCTTCAATATGAATAACCCCGAGCAAGCCGCAGGCGCAGCTCGGGGTATTGTCGCCTCCTCATTAGAACTACGTAGTAGTTCAACCCTTACAGTCCTTACAGGGTTGCTCGAGAGGGTTGGCGACAAAAAGACAAAAAAAGACTGCCCGAAAAAAACCGACTTTGTAAATA
>JAIRLF010000319.1 GCA_031259655.1 Prevotellaceae bacterium | reverse complement strand
ACTGATAAAAATAATCGTTACATCGGAAAAATCAGTTCTAAACATGCCGTTTATGATAGAAACAATGTATATCTCGGAAAGACAGATACAGATGGAAGGGTCTTTGACAGAAATAATGCTTATATGGGCAAAATTGATTCATATACAAGAATTTACAATAAGAATAACGCCCAAATCGGCAGCGCAAAAAGTGTAAACAGAGACTGGGCTGCTGTCGCTTTCTTTTTTGGGTTTTTTAAATTTGAAGAATGATTTAAATTACTAATTATTAATTATTAAAATATAAAATTATGTCAGAAAATCAAGAATTATTTGAAGCGCGTAATGAAACGGCGCAATCATTATTAAGTGAAGAGGTAAAAACTCCAATTATGGAGGCAGAAACAGTTGTTCAACCTTTTCAAGAGGAGAAATTTGAGGAGAACAGGCAAGAAGAAGCAGTTGCAAACTCCGCAATGGAGGAAATTGCCGACAATGTGAAGGAAATTCTTGCGCAAGTGCAGAATTTTGCGCACAAAGACAAAATTAACAATGACCTGCACGAGGAACTTCAAAAGTACAAAAGCGGTTTGCGAATGGAGTTTGTAAGTCCGGTCTTGAAAGCAATTATCCGCGAGTATGACCGAATTACACAGTTGCACGACTTCTATCTCAAGAAGTTGCAGGAAGAACCGCAATACTGCAAAGAAGCGCCTAAATTCAGATTATGGAATCGCGAGTTCCTCCTCAACAAGTTGCAGGAAGAATCGCAACCGCAGGACGAACTTTTCAGCAAACTGCTTAAAGAATTTAATTTCATTGCATTAAGTTTGCTTGATATACTTGATGATTACAATTTTATCCCTTTCGAGGCACAAGCAGGAGACGATTACAATCCGCGCGAACACAAAATTGTAAAAATCATTAGCGCCGAAACAGAGGAACAGAACGGTAAAGTAGAAAAATGCGTTGCTTGCGGTTTTCGCAACAGCGAGAGCGGACGGCTGATTCGTTTAGCAGAAATAAATATCTATAAATTAAATAAATAAAAAACATGAGCAGATTAGTATTTGGAATTGACTTGGGAACAACCTATTCGTGTGTTGCTCAAGTAGATGATTATGACAGAGCAGTTGTGCTTAAAAATTTTGAAGGTAAAAACACAACACCTTCTGTGGCTTACTTTGGCGAAGAAACAGAAGTGATTGGCGAAGAGGCAAAAAACCTTTCCGTACTTGAACCCGAACGTGTTGTCAGTTTTGTAAAACGCAGCATCAGTACGGACGATGCGTATAACAAGCCGACAAAGTTCCCGCGTGGACTTGACCCGACAGAGATTTCGGCTTACATTCTCAAGAAAATCGTGAAAGACGCCAACGATGCGGGACAATATCCCGAACCGATTAAGGATGTGGTTATTACCTGTCCTGCTTATTTTGGTACAAAAGAACGGCTGCGCACCAAACAGGCCGGAATAATTGCAGGTTTGAACGTGCTTGCCATCATTAACGAACCCACCGCAGCGGCAATCGCATACGGGATGAAGGTTAAGGACGAGAAAATCGTTATGGTTTATGACCTTGGCGGCGGCACATTCGACGTTACCATTATTCGTGTCAAAGGCGGGACAATCACGGTTATTGCTACCGGCGGCGACCATCATCTTGGGGGCGTGGACTGGGATAATGCCTTGTCGGAATATATTTTAAATCAGTATAACAAGGAAAAAGGAACTTCCTATTCCATGGATTCCGATCCGCATCTAAAAAACACTTTGTCGCTTCTTGCCGAAGAAAACAAAAAGCGTTTAAGCGCCAAAGACACAGTAAATGCTGTTCTTACAATTGAAGGCGCTAGCTCTCGAATCGAACTCACGCGTGCAATATTCGACCAACTGACCGAATTTCGTTTGGAAGAGACTGTTGATAAGACCAACGAAGTCATTAGAATAGCGAAACAAAAAGGTTTTGACAGGATAGACGAGGTGTTGCTGGTCGGCGGTTCGAGCCGTATGCCTCAAATAAAGGCGCGGATTGATGCCGAACTTGGCTGCGACGCTAAACTGACCGACCCCGATGAGTGCATTGCCAAAGGCGCCGCAATCTATGCAATGAACGAGGCATATTCGCAAGCAATGGAAGAATATGCGGAGGGCGTTCGCGACGAAAAGCCGCAAAGCATCGGCTTGTCAAATCAAACACGGGTTGTGAATGTTACAAGTAAAACGTATGGCATGGGATTCACCGATGAGAATGACAAAAATAAACCTAAGATATTTAACATGATCTTTGCCAATACGCCGCTTGACGGAAATTGCAGGGCATCAGAAACTTTTTCTACTAGAGAGGACGGACAAAGAGGTGTTACATTGCCGGTATATGAATCGGATGTAGCAAATCCTGAAACAGATAAGATTATTGAGCCACAAATGGCTGTGCCAATGGAAGAGGGAGAGCCTCACGCCTTGCAATTGTCGAAATATTATCCAAAAGGAACACCGGTGGAAGTTGTTTTTGAAATTGATGTCGAAGGAATCTTGCACGTTCACGGCGAAGTTGGTACTGACTCAATTGATTTTGAAATGAAAATCAAGGGTGTGAAAGATGAAAAAGAACTTATCAAATCGGTAGCAATGCTTTCAAAATCTAATGTTCAGTAAACAGTTGTTGTTTCTCAGAAATTTGTTAATTAGATAATTAAATAATCGATTTATATATAGGGATAAGAAATTAATAAAGTATAACAGTGTCCACCACAGAGATGGCAGGAGCGTATGCAACAAGGAGGGCGTATGCGATACTCCCTCTTGCTGTCATAGTCGTCAGGATAAGGCTGAAAGCCTTATTATCAATAGCGTAAGGCAACGCCGGCAACGCCCTACGAAACGAACGGTCTCCACTCTCCATAGCCCCGAAAGGGCGTAATCGCATTGCCACTGTTGCGTATGCCTTTGTTGTATCCGACCAAGGAGGGCGTATGCGATACGCCCCTACCGGCGTACACCGGTGTGTTTCGGGATTTATTATCACCCTGAATTTGCGAAAAACCTGACAAAATGTCAGTCTTTTTCGATTGGCATATTATTTGAATAAACCTTCTCACGAAAATGATTGTTTAATTTAATGAAGGAGGATTTAATTATGAATTTGATTAGAAGAAATCAGAATTGGTTGCCCGAAGTATTTAACGATCTGTTCAGTAACGATTGGATGTTAAGGGCAAATGCGACAGCGCCGGCTATCAATGTTATCGAATCGGATAGCGAATACAGGATTGAAGTAGCTGCTCCGGGTATGACGAAAGACGATTTTTGCGTACGCATCGATGATGAGAACAATCTCGTTATTTCGATGGAAAAGAAAATCGAAAACAATCCGGAAAACAGCAAGAACGCTCTTTATCTGAGACGCGAATTTTCGTACAGCAAATTCGAACAGAAGATGATTCTTCCGAAAAATGCTGATAAAGAAAAAATTGTCGCTAAGATGGAGCACGGGGTCTTAGATGTTTCTATACCTAAATTGAAAGAACAAGACCTCAAAAAGAACATGAAAGTAATTGAGATTTGTTAACAGACAGTACGGATTAAACGAAAAAGCTGTTACAATTTTTGAGTAGCAGCTTTTTCAATTTTACTTATAAATACAAAAAATAGTTTTATGAATTTGAATAATTTTACAATAAAATCGCAGGAAGCGATTCAACAGGCGGTTGAAATTGCACAATCGCATAATCATCAAGCGGTAGATACCGCACATTTGTTGCAATATTTTTTAAACGACAGCGAAGGCGTAGTTTTCTATCTTATAAAGAAGTTAGGGGTCGGGTCGGGAGTTTTGGAAAAAGCCTTACAGCCGCTTATCGACCGCTATCCGCATGTAACGGGAGGAACGCCCTATTTGTCGAACGATTTGAACAAGGTCTTGCAAAAAGCGCAGGAATATGCGAAAAAACTTGGCGACCAGTTTACTTCGCCCGAAAGTCTGTTGCTCGGCTTGGTCGACGGCGGCGATAATGTCTCCCAAATGCTTAAAGACAAAGGTGTAACAGAAAAAGGCCTGATGTCGGCAATCGAATCTATACGCAAAGGCAATACGGTAAACTCGCAAACGGCAGACGAAACGTTCGACAGTCTTAACAGATATGCAATCAATCTCAACGACCGGGCGCGTAAAGGCAAACTCGACCCCGTCATTGGTCGCGACGAGGAAATCAGGCGCGTGTTGCAGATATTGACGCGCAGGACAAAGAACAACCCGATACTGGTAGGAGAACCGGGTGTAGGTAAGACCGCTATCGCCGAAGGCATTGCGCACAGGATTGTCAGTGGCGACGTCCCCGAGAATCTCAAAAGCAAACAGATTTTTTCTTTGGATATGGGCGCTCTGATTGCCGGCGCCAAATACAAGGGCGAGTTCGAAGAACGATTGAAAGGCGTTGTTAAAGAAGTGATTGATTCGAACGGCGAAATCATACTGTTTATCGACGAAATCCACACTCTGGTGGGCGCCGGCAAAAGCGACGGCGCTATGGATGCGGCAAATATCCTCAAACCGGCGCTGGCGCGAGGCGAACTCCGGGCGGTGGGCGCTACGACTTTGGACGAATTTCAGAAATATTTTGAAAAAGATAAGGCTTTAGAACGCAGATTCCAACCCGTGCAAGTCGATGAACCTTCGGCGTCCGATGCGGTGTCGATATTGCGCGGCTTGAAAGAACGTTACGAAACTCATCATCAGGTCAGGATAAAAGATGAGGCAATCATTGCAGCTGTCGAACTGTCGAACAGATACATAACCTCGCGTTTCCTGCCCGACAAGGCTATTGACCTGATTGACGAATCGGCTTCGAAACTGCGTCTCGAAATCAATTCCGTACCCGAAGAAATCGACGAACTCGACCGCAAAGTCCGGCAATTAGAAATCGAACGCGAAGCAATCCGTCGCGAAGGCGACAATCCGAAAATGGAGGCTCTGAACCGGGAAATCAGCGATTTGAGCGGCAAACGCGACGCCATGAGAGCTAAATGGCAGAACGAAAGAAGTATCGCCGACAAAATTCAGGAGAACAAACACTTTATCGAAGACCTGAAATTTCAGGCGGAAGAGGCGGAACGAAAAGGCGATTACGGGTCAGTCGCCGAAATAAGATACGGCAAAATCGTCGAAGCGCAGAACAAAATCGAGCAGTTGCTGAAAGAAAAAAGCGAAATACAAAGCGAAACATCGCTGGTTCGCGAAGAAGTTACGGCAGAGGATATTGCGGAGGTTGTGTCGAAATGGACAGGGATACCCGTAACACGGATGTTGCAAACCGAAAAAGACAAACTTCTCGGCCTCGAAAACGAACTGCATAATCGCGTTATCGGTCAGGATGAAGCGATTCAGGCTGTTGCCGACGCTGTACGCCGAAGCAGAGCCGGTCTTCAGGAACAGAAGAAACCTGTCGGCTCGTTTCTGTTTTTGGGAACGACAGGAGTGGGTAAAACCGAGCTGGCAAAGGCTTTAGCCGAGTTTCTGTTTAACGACGAAAATATGATGACCCGTCTGGATATGTCCGAATATCAGGAACGTCATTCTGTTTCGCGATTAGTGGGCGCGCCTCCGGGGTATGTCGGCTACGACGAAGGCGGGCAACTCACCGAAGCCGTCCGTCGTAAACCGTATTCCGTCATTCTGTTGGACGAAATCGAAAAGGCGCATCCCGACGTGTTCAACATTTTGCTTCAGGTGCTCGACGACGGACGTCTTACCGATAACAAAGGGCGAACGGTCAATTTCAAAAACACGATTATAATAATGACGTCTAATGTCGGGTCGACTGTTATTCAGGAAAATTTTTCGCAGATAACCGCCGAAACGCACGACCGGATTGTCGAAAAAACAAAACAGGAAACGCTTGATGTGCTTAAAGAAACTGTTCGTCCCGAATTTCTCAACCGTATCGATGAGGTGATAATGTTCGCCCCGTTGACAAAAAACGATATACGGCAAATCGTGTCGCTCCAAATTGCCGGGGTACAAAAAATTCTGTCGGCAAACAATATCTCAATAAATGTAAGCGAATCCGCTGTCGAATATCTTGCCGAACAGGGATACAACCCCGTCTACGGCGCCAGACCGCTGAAAAGAGTGATTCAAAGAGAATTGCTTAACGAACTCTCGAAACAAATTATCGCAGGAAATTTAAACCCCGGCGAAACTGTCTCTGTAGATTGTTTCGATGATAAATTGAAACTGAAAACGGAAAGTTAAGGGACGCGAAATGGACTAAATCGCAACAAAACAAAAATTTCCGCCCTACATGCGTAGCAGAGTGGATGTTGTTTCGAGGTTTTTCAAACGCTTTGAGGATTTCCGTATCGCTCAATTCCGGATGCAATATCGAAACAGGCTGTATTCACTCTGCTGACAAGTGCAACCGCTTCTCTTTTTCGAGAACGATGAAAATGAAAAATGCCGAAACATGATTCGGTCGAAAAATTTTTCATTTTACTCCTATGTATCCGTTTTTTGTTATGATTTTTTCTTTATTATCCTTATACTGTAATATATAGAAATAAATATCATTGGGGACGGTTTTTCCTTTATATGTTCCATCCCAGCCGTTGTCGCCGCTGAATATGACTGTTCCAGTACGGTCGAAGATAGTGATTTTGTGTCCTTTCATGAAAATATCATTTATTCCGTCGCCGTTTGGGGAAAATATTCTGGGCACGAATAATTCTTTTACGAGCGTATATTCTTTT
>JAIRLF010000315.1 GCA_031259655.1 Prevotellaceae bacterium | reverse complement strand
ATTTGACGCCTTTATCTTTGTTTTCACGCCTTCCACGTAGTTTATTTTCCCTAACGGGGAGACAAGTAAAGTGAAAGATACGGATGTTCTTGTTGATTCCGAGAGCGCTCCATCGGCTTCGGAGAAATAAAAGACGGGATACGATTTTTTGTCGATAGCTTTTTCGGGAGACACATAAAAATTGCAGATTCTGCTTTCGACAAGATGTTTTCCAATGAAAAGCGACAGATATTCTCTTTCGAGTCTGTTTATTTCGTTCAAAGCATCGTTCAGCGAGCTACCGCTGAAAGCATGGTCGACGTCGCCCGTAATGAGTTCGAACCGGCGTTTACGCAAGTTAAACAAGAACTTGGCAGCCTCTTCGGCTCTACTTTGAATATCTTTTTTCTCAACAATGCTTTGTTGGAAAGGGACGCTAACAAATCCCGAATCGGTTTTGATTCGTTCCATCACAAATTCCGTCTGTGTAGCCAATGGCGACGACGGCAAACGGTCGGGATAAAGCTGGTAATTTTTTGGCGTAGTAGCGGAATAATCGACAAAAACTTCCTTCGGCTCGTTCAATGCAAATATCAGCCCTTCGGACGAAAGCGCAAGAAACGATGCATCTAATATCGACTTTTCGCCCGCCGGCAAGGAGTACATATATTCGTAATCGGCTTCTACCATAGTTCTCATCGAAATTTTCCCTATTCTGTAACTTACATCCTCCCTCGCCGAAACGCCTTCGATAGACAACAATTCTTCGGCATATCGAACATACGGGCCCGGAACATACCTGTCTTTTAATAATTCAACCGAAATTTCGATGCTCGTTTTCGGCAAAGCATATATTATCGAATTATCGGGAATTTCTCTATTCAACCGTTGCGCAAAAACCTGAACGGACGAAAGAAACACAAATACAAACATTAATCTTTTCATCATACAATCATTTTGAATATTTAGTGCAAAAGTACATCTTTTTTAGAGTTTACAAATAAAAAATTACCTTTGTATCCGTAAAATAGTAAACATTAACATATATGAATTTAGAAAAACAAATTGAATCACAGGGTAATTGGCTCTTCAAACATAGAGGAATATTACCGCTTATAATTTTAGCGGCAGGCATTGTAGTCTTCATCTATTCCAAATTAGACCCGTCTAATTTGTTCTATGGCGAGCCGCCTTTCGCCGATTATTACACGCTCGGCTGCATATTCGTTTCACTGCTTGGCTTGAGCATACGGATTTACACCGTTGGATACACTCCCGACAACACTTCCGGTCGAAACACATCCAAACAAATCGCCGACACATTGAACCGGACGGGGATTTACTCCATTGTCAGGCATCCTCTTTACATCGGCAACTTTCTGATGTGGTTAGGTATTGCGCTCCTCGTGCAGAACTTCTGGTTTGTTACGGTCTTTATTTTGCTCTATTGGATATATTATGAGAGGATTATATATGCCGAAGAACGGTTTTTATCGCACAAATTCGGCGAAGTGTTTACCGAATGGGCGACTAAAACACCTGCGATTATTCCGAATTTCAAGCTGTTTGTCAAACCGAATATGCCTTTCAGATGGAAAAAAGTGTTAAGACAGGAAAAGAACGGGCAAGTTGCGCTGTTCATCATCTTTTCGCTGTTCGATTTCATCGGGCAATTAGTCGGGAAAAATAGCGACTATAATTACACCCTGTATATTGTTTGTCTTATCTCAATTATCTTATATTTTGTTCTGCGATATATGAAAAATAAAACGCAATTGTTGAAATAGGGCGTGTCTGTCGTCATTTTATTAATCATATAAAGAACCTGTTAGCCGATTGTTTTTCGATTTGAAAAAATATATTGTATATTTGCGCCCATGTTTTGTGTGAAAAATGATGATAGATGTACAAAATATAAAACAACAGTTCGATATAATCGGCAAAGCTCCGGCGCTTGACCGCGCTATAGATATAGCATGCCAAGTTGCTCCGACCGATTTATCGGTCTTAATAACAGGCGAAAGCGGGACGGGAAAAGAAGCGTTTCCCAAAATCATACACAAGTTCAGCGCACGTAAACACGGGCAGTATATAGCCGTAAACTGCGGCGCAATCCCCGAAGGCACAATCGATTCGGAACTCTTCGGTCACGAAAAAGGCTCGTTTACCGGCGCATTGGAAACACGGAAAGGTTATTTCGAAGTCGCCGACGGAGGAACAATATTTCTCGACGAAGTCGCCGAATTACCCTTATCCACGCAAGTCCGGCTGTTGAGAGTTCTGGAGACCGGCGAATTTCTGAAAGTCGGTTCCTCAAAAGTGCAAAAAACAAACGTCCGGATAATCGCCGCCACAAACGTAAACCTTCAAGAAGCCATAAGACGCAACCGTTTTCGCGAAGATTTATACTACCGGCTCAACACCGTACCGATAATCGTCCCTCCATTACGAGAACGCAAAGAAGACATATACCTGCTGTTCAGAAAATTCGCGTCCGATTTCGCAGGAAAATACCGTATGCCCTCCATCTCGCTCGACGACGAAGCGCGTTTGGAATTAGAGAATTACCAATGGCCCGGAAACGTGCGGCAATTGAAGAACGTAACAGAGCAAATATCTGTTATCGAGCATGAAAGGAATATTACGAAAGAAAAATTCAGCAAATATTTGCCTCCCGTCAACAGTTTGCCCATTCTTTATCTGACAGAAGATATCGGCAGTTTTGCCACCGAAAGAGAATTGCTGTACCAGATACTTTTCGACATGCGCAACGACGTCAATGAACTGAAAAAATGGATGTACAAGCTATCGAAAGGAGAATCTACCGTCCAGGAATACAACAAAATCATCGACGAAGAGCCGCTGATTTATCAGGACGACGAAGAAGAAGACGCGCTGCACGAGGAGATTAACGACCTCGATAACGTTCGCGACCTCCATTCGCAAGAAAAAGACGCAATACGGAAAGTCCTGAAAATGTTCAACAACAAACGGAAACCCGCCGCAGAAGCGCTCGGCATTTCGGAACGTACATTATACCGGAAAATTAAAGAATACGATATAGAAGAATTTGAAGATGAATAGAATGATAAATTTACGCCAATTACGTTTACTGTTGTTATTATCAGGTATATCGGTTTTCGGTTCGTGCGGGATATATTCGTTCAGTCAAAGTTATTTATCGCCCGACGTCAAAACGGTCAGTATAGAATACTTCCCAAATATGGCGTTGCTTGTAAACCCTACCTTAAGCAATACGTTTACCGAAGCCCTGAAAGACATGTTCACCCGCCAGACGCGCCTGACGCAAGTCGAATCCGATGGACATCTTCAATTTAGCGGAGAAATCAGAGATTACGCCGTAACTCCGACCGCAATCACAGGCGACGAAGTTGCATCGCTGAACCGTCTGACCATAAGAGTTAAAGTGAAATACATCAATCAAATCGACGAAACGCAGAATTTCGACAAAGACTTTTCGGCATACAGCGATTTTCCGGGCGAAGCTTCGATAGAACAGTATCAAGCCCAATTGGTCGAAGAAATCACAAAAACATTAGTCGAAAATATTTTCAACGCATCTGTAGGAAACTGGTAAACACAATGGATTTTGCTTCGATAGATAGATATTTGAGCTTGGATATTCCTGTTGGAAACAGCGAAATCAAAGATTTGGAGGCGCTTGTAGCCGAAAATCCATGGTTTGCGCTTGCCCGGAGTTTACTTTTGAAAGGCTATAAGAACGAAAACCGGCAAGAATATCATGAATCGTGCCGATTGACAGCCTTTTATACTCCCAACAGAAACCTGCTGTACAAGTTTATCGTAACCGAAAAAGTGAAAACAACAGGCGCCGGCAACGAAGACACAAACAAAAATCCCGTTCGGGAAAAAGACCGTCTGTTGTCGTTCCGAAATGAATATTTCAGTTCCACCGATTTGGACGAAATTTCGAATAATGAAGACAGTTTGGAAGACGATTTAATCGCTAATTTCATAAAAGAATCACCAAAAATTATTCCTCGAAAAGAAAATTCTACACAAGATTCCGATTTCGACAATCAGGTGGAAAACAACAGTATAGCAAGTGAAACTTTGGCGGAAATATACATGGCGCAGGGTCTTTACGAGCAGTCAATCGAGTGTTATGAAAAATTAATTTTGCTAAATCCGGAAAAAAGTATTTACTTTGCGGGCAAAATTAATGAAATTAAAGATATAAAAAAGTAGGTTTTATGGGATATATGATTTTTGCAGTT
>JAIRLF010000189.1 GCA_031259655.1 Prevotellaceae bacterium | reverse complement strand
CGCCGGTAAAAGAAAAGTCGTTACAACCGATAGTCGTCAATCTGCGACAGCAACTGCACGACGGAATACGAAAAAGTATAGACGATATACTCAACGAATCATCCAAAACCATCAGCCGTCGCCGGATTCCCAATGCATACAACGATACTGTTCAAACATTATTCAAGTTGGATACGACGGAAATAGATTTGCCGCCAGCTGCCGACAGCGTTTTATCCGTGAATTATACGGATTAATAATTGATACCCTTTTTATTGAATATTATATATCCGAAATTAACAAGGAAATACATTTTACTGTAATTTCGTTCATAATAGTTGACGGAGGCGCTCAGTGGACCTATGGGGGATTGCCATACGGCAGCTACCGAGCCCATTAGCATATATTTCGGCATTTTTTTGTAACTCATATCGGGCTGCAACTGCTTATATGGTTGGAAGACGTATCCGTCCGACTGTAAAGAAATTGATTTGCCGAATTTTAGAATCGGCTTAATTCCGAAAGCGACATAAGTATTTGCCCTGTAATTTTCTAAGAGAAACGTTTTGCTGTGGGGCGTAGGCTGGAAAACCGGCAACATGTCGATTGTCGGATAATAGTCGAAAAAGGCAATATTGCCGGAAAACTTCGCTTCCACGTACGAACCTATTGACAGATATTTGTTTATATTAAAATAATAATCGCTTATGAGGCTACAGGACGCCCATTTGTGCGACTGTTTTTGAGTAACTGATTTCGATGCTTCCTTGTAGTTTTCTCTGCCCCAAACCCCGTTTATTGAGATTTTAAGATAGTGTCCTTTTGTAGGATATTGTTTGTAATTATATGTATTTTTATCGATTACAAGATGGGTAGAAAAAAACGGGAAATTCGACTTGTTCAAGGTGTCCGTAGATTTGAAGAGAGCGTTTTTGTAATAGTGAACATTCTGAAATCCCGATGTAAATCCGATTTTCAATTTGGAGTTTTTGGTCAATCCCCTGCCCACGTTCGCTGTGAACGACCGGTCGTATTCTTTCAAAAACACAGGCTGGATATTGTCGTAAAAAACATCTTGATTTCCTTTGTGAAAATCGTATGCGGAAATAGTTAGATGCGCTTCCGTAAATAAAGGAAACGACATCGGATAATCCCGACGGGCGCCGATATAGAAAGAAGAATATTGTTTTCCGAAAATCATACTTGTTTTGAAGCGCGTCAGATTTTTTCTCCACCGCAACATTTCTAAACCCGTGTAAATCATACTTCCCGAGGAAGAAGAAGAAATATTTCCTCCCAACGAAATTTTGAACACAGGCGAAGGGCTGATTCTGAAATTAGGCACATAAGCCTGTTTTTCATAATCATACTCGGCAGAAGGATAAATCGAATTAACAAGATTGAATGCGATAATACTGTAAAACCGCGCTTCCAACTGTTCGTGTGTATAAGCGGTTTTCGTATCTTTGGTCAGGAGACGCTGGATTGTAATATTTTGTTCGTTAGAAGCTCCTGTAACTATTGCTCCGTCATATTTCAGGGCAAAGCATTTCGATTTGAATTGCTGTCGTTTAGCGGTAAGTTCTTCGACAGTACGTTTAGCGGGGATTTTTTGACGGATTTCGTCAATTCTTTTCAGTGTTACTTTGTAACCCGAATCAACCAGTTCGCGTATTCTCCAAAAATCAAGAATCCCAACCTCGGTAAAATTTTTGTTTATCAAAATCCCCATCGAATCGGGAATTACATAGTCTGTTTCGGTTACTAACAGATTTGATATCTGAGAAATAATATCCGATTCGTCGGGAGGTCCGGGATTTGCGGTACAAATACTGCCGATAATGACGTCGGGATTAAAATCGGTGGACATCACGTCCCAAGGGAAGTTATTATAGACTCCGCCGTCAAAAAGCAAGGTCGAATCTATCAAAACAGGTTTAAACACAAAAGGATATGCCATCGACGCTCTTATTGCTGTTCCGAGGTTGCCCGTCCTCATTACATAAGGTTTATGAGCGCTGATGTCGGAAGCGACACATCGAAACGGCGTCATCAGACTGTCGAAATTATTTCGGCAAGCAGCAGTAGCAGCGGATGTTAGTCGTAAAAACTCCAAATCCATACAGTATGGCGAAATCAAATTTGTCGGCAACATCGGCTTAAATGAGTTCTCTTTGAAGTCGAAATTCAGGAACAATGCTTCCGGAGTTTCGTCAAGTTCCTGTGAATAAAAACGATACTTTACGGGTATATTTCCATTCAAAAGAGCGTCGAAATTTGGCGACGAAAAATAACTTATCATCTCATCGGGAGTATAACCAATTGAATACAAGCCGGCAACAATAGCGCCCATCGATGTTCCCGCGACATAATCTACAGGTATATGATTTTCTTCCAATGCTTTCAATACCCCGATATGGAAAAGCCCTTTCGCTCCTCCGCCGCTCATGACAAGACCCACTCTTATAGAATCATTCGCCCATGTTTTATTTCCTAAAAAAATAAAAACCAATACTATACAAAACAATCGCACTGTTAAACGTT
>JAIRLF010000145.1 GCA_031259655.1 Prevotellaceae bacterium | reverse complement strand
ACTTTTGGCGCGCTGTTTTCATTCAAAAATTGTAGACCTTTCGTTCGAAGGTCGGCTATCAATGCCGCTTGATATGCGGTCTCATCAATATTTCCTTCATCATCAGAAAAATCCTCTTGATTTATTGCGCTTTGATCAAAACTCACAACTTTTGTAAAAGGAATTTCGTATAGCTGCTCATCGAGTTCAAGCCAAATTTCATCAAGAAGAAGGCCATCTTTTCCGACAGGCATAAGCTTTGTAACTACATTTGTCCAATCTTCGCTTGCTTGAATATTAACGATGTTTTTGCCGTAAACAAGATTGGCGCCTCTGTCTTGACCTGCATTCTGTCTTACTTCGATATTCCAATTATTCCTGATAAGGTGCCCGCCCCAGCGCCCTATTACATCGGAGACAGCTTCGGCAAGGGATTTTCGGACACATCTATAACTAAAGACTGTTGGTACATCAGAAAGTGTAGAAAATGGGGAAGGAATGTCCGTTGCTGAATTTAAATGATCTAGAGCGTCATTACAGTTTTTATCGACGATATATGAATCTTTGATTATGTAATTCTGGGAATCAAAATATAGATGCTGTGCCCTGATATTAATTTTTTTGTTTTCAATCTGAGGATTTTTTAGTCTGAAGCATTGATTGCCCCAAGGAGTCGGGACTCTGACAATATTTCCGCTTTGATAATATTCGAGGTTTTCTAAATCATCGCGCAAATCAAGGTAAAAATCCGCGTTATCTTCTTTTCGAATTAAAGCTTTCAGAGGCTTTAGAATTTTAAGACCATTGTTTGTGAATAAAGTTTCGGAAGAAGGATAAACTGAGATCATATTTTTCACTCCAAATTAAAAAGAACACCCAGCAGTAGCAATCTTGTCATTCCAATCGCGGCGCGCCATGTCGCGTTGTATGCTTAATCGCCGCATCGTTTCGTCTTTACTTACATATCTTAGCGCGTTTGTTGCCATTTGGAGTCCCTTCTCGGTTTTCAATTAGTTTATTAAGTTTTTCTGCTTTGTTTTTGTCAGTGAACCACTTGAAGAATGCAGCTCATTTTTTTGCCGTAGTCATCTTCTCAATATTTTCAGCTTTAAGTTTTTTTAGTTCTACAGCAATTTTTTGATGCCTTTAGTCTTTTGCAGAGCTGTAAAGTCTTGCAAAATAAAAATCAATCCATTTTTTGAATCCAGTAAATATTCATTAGTATTTATAAATTCTTTTTAGCTAAATCTCATGCTTCGTCACTTTCATATTTTTCATATTCAAAGACGATGAATTTTTTGAAAATGTTAAAAGTATGGATTTTTGGATATTTCGAGGTATATTAAAATAATGTGAGACTTCGCAGTGCTTCCAAAGATGTTCCCTTTTTAAAATTAAAATCAGACCGGTATGGCAAACAGTTCTATGTTTTAATAACCGTAAAATTAATTGTACCGATATGGGTTCCCGCAGTGCCTGCCATGGCAACTTGTTCAGCGGTCGCCTTTGCTTTGACACTTGCTGAAATTCCTTCGGCGCCAGTTGTTGCTTCGTTTATGTCGATTATTGCTGAAATTCGCGCGCCAGTTTGTACCAATATCGGGATCGCCTTTTCAACTTTGATAATTGATGTTGAAGATGCATCTTTCATAGCCCCGATTTGTCTAGTATATTCGACCGTAAAAGGCATTGTTGAATTTAAATTCTTTGCTTCAAAATTTTGAACCGCAAGCGACACAGTTATTGTTTCTGTGTTACCAATTCTTGAATCACTTCTAATAAAAACATTATTTTCTTCGCCTACAAGGGTATCTTTATCTGTAATCATCAGTGTGGGAGGAATTACTACGGTATAGTTCGGTTCAACACTATAAATAACGGTTGTTATTTGGTCGGAAAAAACAGGAGTAACCAGTAAATTTGTTATCAATGCAAAAGAACTTAATTTTAAAAAAAAAATTTTACATAATGTTTTTTTGTTCATAATTAACACCCCGTTTTAAAAATTTTAATTAAATAATAGTTAATTTTATCAAACTTGTTCACAAACCAATTTGATTTCGCGAAAAGCAACGATAATATATAAATAGGATTTATGAATGATTCTATTCAACCATTAAATTAGTGTAAACGTCCATACTGTTCATTTTTATATGATTTTCGTCTAGACTTTTGGTGTGATTTTCGATAACCAAAGAATATTTGCCTTTGGAAAAGCCATGTTTAAGTGTTTGGCTGTTTATAAACTTTCCCGGCAACACATCGCCCGATTCATAAAGTATTTCTCCTTTCTTGCCTGTTACGGAATTAGCCAAACGAATAGTAAACTGTATGTAGCAGGGATTACTTTCGGGGTTTTCCAAAGTTATATGCATTTCTTTTTGATTTTCAGCAAGATAAATGTTTGGATATCCCCTGATTTGAATGCTACCGCTACTTTTGTAAGATTCCATTCGAGGTTCTCTTGCATCGCTTTGATTTTTATCAAGATTCAAAGTATTTCGAACTAACTGCGATAATTTTTTATTATTCATAATTAAAACACCTAATGCTGTACCAAAAACAATACCACAAAAAATAACCAATATCTTTTTAACAAATTTTTTCTTCATTTTTTTCGCTCTCTTTCAGAAACTATTAAGACTATTCATTTTATTCCGCATATTTTATACTGATGCTATATGTAATGGAACCGATATAGTTCCCTGATAATTTTGGTGTGCCTTTTACACTTACATCAAAATTTTGTGTGACGGGCATCGAAGTTACCTGATCGTCACGCAGTGAAATTATTCGGTCACCTTTTTCAAGTATATCACCTTCAAGTTCAAAAATATAGTTCAACTTATGAATTTCGCTTGTTCCGTCAAGTTTCAAAATTTGTTCATTTTCACTTGAAAGCGATACTATAACTTCACTACTCGGAGGTAATCCGCATCTTTGATTCAATGAATCCCAGCCATTTATCTCAATACTGCTTGTTTTTGTTGCTCCTTCGCTTTCATTCCACGAAAGTACTGCGGGAATTGTTATGCTGTAAATTGGATTTTCCTTTCCAGACCATTTCAAACTTAAAGCAAGATTATCATTTTCATCTGTTTTAGCCTTAAACGCATCAAATTTTAACTTTGCACTGTCAAAACCATTTTCGGCTCCGATAACCGATGTACTGCCTGTAAAACTTGTTTTGGCATCGGAATCTTGTGCTTTTGTTTCGATAAAATTAACCCTAGAAAATACCGGATATATGTAAGTGGTATTGTAGTCTTGTGGCACTGTTTTTAAAAAATATAAACTATCTTCGCTTTCTCTTTCGTAATCTGGCGAATCAATTGAATTATCAAAAACACTTGCCGATTTAATTCTAACATTATACACTTTCGGCACAATTAGAACGCAAAAGTCATTCGAGGCAAAAGAAGTCTCGTTCGCCGGTGTTCTTGTTATATAAACACCGGAAAAAAGGTTTACTTTTTTTCGGTAAGAATTTCCATCATAAACCGAATTTGCCGTTCTGATTTCAAAATTATCGCTTGTAGTGCTTGAAATGCTTCCGGTACCTGTATGATAAACATCTTCTTCAGTAACTGTTAAAGTGGGTTTGTTTCGGCGCGAATAAGAAAAAGTTAGTTTTTCGCTTTCGGGGTAATTGCCGGCGGCCAGTTTTTTGACATCAATTGTGAGGGTATTTCCTACAAACAAAGGCGTTAAATTTTGCTCATTTTGAACAATTTTACTGCTTCCGTTTTGATAAATAACATATTCATTAGTATAAAATGCCTTTTCTACCGTATAGTTAACAAAAGAATTCTGATTATTGGGTGTCATTTGTTTGGTGTAAAACTGTGCAACGCTTTCTTCGCTTTGAATATGGTTATTATCAGATTTGATACGGCATTTTATATCATAAGTGGTCGCGGGTTGAATTGGTGCTGAGCCGCCACTTACGGTATTTATTATGATTTTTTTAACTTGTTCATTGGGTCCCGGTTGATATCTGCCATCAGCATTTGCAAACTCAGAAACAGTTTTATAAGTTGATCCGCCATCGGTTGAGTATTCAACATTTGAGCTTTGTGCGTCATTATCTAAAACAATGTCGAAATCAATTCGATTTGAAAATACTTTATACGCTAATTTATTCGCGTCTTCCCCGTTACAGCTTTGGATTGTTTGCACTGCAATAATAGGTTTAGCAAACTGGCGCTTAACAACATTAACTCTAATATTTGCAGATATAGAGTTAAGTATGTTTGTGACACGATTGTTTGAAAAATCTGTTCCGTATTCAAAACTTAAATCTGTGGAATATGATCCCACTTCTTTTTGATTTATGTCATTGCCGATTATGTTTGTATAAATTCCGTTTCGTGCATCGCCCAAAATGCAAGACATACCTATTTGTTCCGAATTATTCATAAGAGCCTTAAAACTGTTTTTATTTCCGAACCACATCATTCTTATGTTTTCTGCGCTTGTTAAACCATTTTGAGTTGTAAAAGATTCGCCAACCGAAAGAGATTTCGTCAAAGAGAACAAATTTTTCATATCAAAATTTACTTGAGCATTACTTTCGGCAGAAACATACGTTGCGTCAATATAATAAGAAGTTGAACCTACATTCTTAATTACAATTGGTTTTATATTAATTTTATTAGTAAGTGTCGTGCCACCCGAAACCTCCGGACCCAAACGGCGATAAGGAATATCTCCAAAATCAACACTCTGAATCATAATCGGTGTTGAATATTCCGCTTGTAAAGATTTCGGTGTGGCAGCCGTAGCTATATAAGCGATATAATAAACATTACCGTCCACATGAGATGCATAACTATCATTGTTTCCTGGCTCGATTGTTAAATTTAATTCAAGATTGTTTCCACTTTTATCTTTGCCCCAAACACAAATTGTACCTTGAGAATATTCATTATTAAATATTATTTCGCTAGTGGAAAAAACGACATTAATATTGCCGATACCGATTTCCGGTGCATTCGGGCGTTTTAACAAATTAATATTTGAAATTTTACCGTTAAAAGATTGATTCTCAATTGCCGCTTGTCTTACATATAAAGTAACTTGGCCGTTGCCTGTCCAACCAAATGCGGAAAAGGCGGCATCGCTTTTGTTTTCAATAGGTGTTTGAGTTGTAAAATTATTTGCGCTCCAAAAAACTTTGCCACCTGATAAATTTGTAATTTTTTCATCGGTATAACTTACTTTTATATTTTCCGACAATGTTCCAATTGTTAAAGCTTCAGGGCGTTTTGGCACAGTCAAAACCCTTTGAACCGCAATCGTTGTTGTGGGATCAGTAATATGTTTTATATATTCAATAGAAAGAGTGGACGATGAAAAATTAACATTATCAAGGGCAGCAGTCAAACTGATAGGCCTGGTATTATTGCTTTGAAGATAAGAAACGTTTGTGCCCAGCCCAATGTTATAATCTTGACCAATTTTTCCGCGGTATTCGATGTTCTCCAATCTGTCATATCCACCGTCATTTTTTTGAACAAGCGTTTCTTCCAAATAATTGATTTTTAATTCCTCTGGTGCTGCAAGGGCGTTCAGAGCGTTTGAATAATTATTATCAAATTTAAGCAAAACAGAACAATCTTGTCCGGTCGGGCAAGTCAACTGTACAGTTGATTTTCCGCCGAGGTCTGCTGAACTATATTGACCTGTTATTGCACCGAGCGTTTTATCATAGCAAATGGCGAGGGTACCGCTTGCAAACTGTGAACCGCTGCCTCTGTAAGTAGCGTCATAAGTAATTGTTAATGTGTCATTCGGTTGTCCTAAAGTTCTTGTAAGTTCCGCCGTATTCAAATCCAAATTAATCGCTTGTTTACTAATTGTTACGGATATCGCGACAAGTTTTTTTTCACCTATGCTGAAACCTTGTGGAATTTCATCATCCTGCTGATAAGTTTCTGTTGGCGAATAGGCTGCTTTTTCATAAGTTTGGCTAATTGTTGTTTGAGGCTTTGTAATAATATAGAATTTAGTAATAGTGTTCGGCAAATCCAAGGCATCAAACATTATTTCGCCGTTGGAATCCGGAACTTTCCATGCTTTTACGGCAGTATCAGTTTTTGGTTTGTTATTTAAAGCTGCTAAGCAATGCGTAATAATTGCCGGCAAATGCATTATGTATTGTGATACGACCCTTTATCGCATTGCCTTCTTTGTAACTTCCTGCTAAAATCGAGCCCTCTATATTCGGAACACTTATTGTAACATCTTGCCAAGTGTCAGTATCAAGCACATCAAGAGGCGTAGTATTAGATCTTGTTTCGGGCTGAATTGCTTGTTTTGGAATGGCAATTATGCGATAAGTTTTACCCGGTGTAAGATTTTTAAATTTAATTTTGGCCTTATTTGTTGTAAACCAATTATTGTCAGAACCAAGTTCTGCGTCAATTGCAGCGTCACTTGTATGCGTTTCCACATCTATAATGTATTGTCCGTAACCGTGCGATACATCAATAAGCGCATATGCGTAATCTGTTTGTGTCTCAATTTCGATCGAATTTTCACCACTATAACTTTGTATGGCATTGATAACAGGTTTTGAAATCGGGATCACCTTGATATTGCTTAAAAGATTATCACGATTGGAGTTCCCGCTAACAGCGGTCCATGCAAAAACGTTTGCACCGTCACCCTCGCCGATTGTAACATACCCGTGTACATTATACGTCGTCTGCGTATTCGCCAAAAACATTTGAATATTGCGATTATTATAATTATATGTGAAAAATTTATTCTTTCTAGGGTCATTCTTAACCGACACATTAAGCGCCGCGGTTCCGTATTTAAGTGCACTGCCATTTTTAATGTTAGATATATCGGTATCAAAGGCATAGTTTCCTTTGGTTATTCCATCATAAATATTTTTATTAATTTTAACGGCATCGCCATAATAATAATTCCTTATAATATCAAAAAAATAATCAGTCGGGTAGCCATCTGCATTTCCGTTCCAGGCCAAATCAGGCTGAGCAATTGTTACAAAACTTTTTAGTCCTGATGTTAACCCATAAGGATATTTACCTAAATCTCTGCCGGAATCATCTTCACTTTGAATTAAATGGTCAAGTTTAAAATCCATTCCGTTATCTTGCGGATCCTGGCTTGAAACGCCGTTTGTTCCATCCCAGAAACGGTTGATGACATCATCCGTATAATCTTCTTTTTCAAAAATTGAACGTTGGACGGAAAATAATGTGGTAGAGGGCGTGCTTTTATCGTAATCAATCAGGGTAAAAGAAAATTCATAAATTTTCCCCGGAATAGTGGCAATATCTTGGTAATGAGAAGCAAAATCCTGATAATTTCCGTCCATAATTCCATTCGTTATTTCATAAACCGTGGCTTGTTGAATAAGTGTATTTTTACCATACCCTCCGTCATTACTTGATCCCCATCGCCCTTTCTTGCCGGAAACACCTTGATAAAACGTCGTGGTGTCCCAATATGCAACTTCTTGTCGCGAAGAATAATAGTTTATGCTGTTAGAAGCTTTTCTTGACAAAAAACTAAACGAACCATTTAACAGCTGATTTGCAATCGGAAGATTATAATTTCCCGCCGGAAGAAATTTACCGTTTTCCGGAGTAAACGCTTCGACATTATTCATCGTGATTCCATCAACCACCGCGGTAGATCCTGCTTTATATCTAAGGGTTTGGTTTGTGCCGTAAGTGTTCGCCTTGCCTGTCGAAGCACCTACAGAAATGCCGTCCGTCAAAATCGGTTTGTTGTTTACCAATTCCGGACGCACATCAAACGTGCATCGTTTTGAGCGTTTAGTCGTCGAGTTGCCTTGTAAATTTGTATTGGTAATTTCGCAATACACATAATATTTTCCAACCTGGTTTGGACTTTCTGCAACGAGAATGTTACTGGAATTTGACTGCGTACCGTAAAAACCTTTGTAATTCGTATTGCCATCGCCAAAACCATTATCACCAAAGATGCCGCTTGTTTCATTTACTGAACCGTCAAGATATTTATTGACGGTATTTATAAACCAAGCATATGTAAGCACTCCGCCGTCTACACTTGTCGCTTTAACATATTCTCTTACCCCACGTTTCATGCTGGCTGATTGAATATACATACTCGTATGCTCGATGTTTTTGATTATGTAAGGCGCTTCAGCAAATACCGCTTTTACGGAAATAGACGTAAACGGCATAAACTCCGTAAACATAAATATAATCAGCAGAAAATTTAATAATTTTGTTTTTAAATCTTTTGAATTAAAAAGCAAACGTTGTCACTTCCACAACTTTCAATTATGTTTGAGTTTATAGAAGTTCTCAAATTTCGTCAAACAACTCATCTCTGAGTATCTTACTTGTCTATAATTATTTTTTAAAGCAAAAATTCTTTCAATGTATTATATCACTATCTGTTAAACTTTATTTTTTACTTCTTTAAAATAGCTTTAAATCAAATATCGGGGTATTTACGGCTGCAAGCGTTAAGCACGGTTTTTATTGACTGCTTTGGCGATATTCCGAGACCGAAAGAACCCTGTGTATTTGTGCTAGCGAGTACATGGAGTAATTCTTGTTTAAGTTTTTGTTTTAGTTCATGTTTATTTATGCCTACGGTTCAACCCATCCGAATCTATTGAAGATGTGAATTAACTCAAACCACAAAAGTCTCGAAAGTGCCGATAAATAGTTGTTTTCAGGCCAATTGTTAAAACCTTCGCACAATTAATGTAATTTAAAATTTCTCTCCCATTACCAAATAATTCAACAAAAAAGATCCGATTGTATCATTTTCGGATCTTGTACGTGGAGCGGGAGACGGGATTCGAACCCGCGACATTCAGCTTGGGAAGCTGACGCTCTGCCTCTGAACTACTCCCGCAAACTTAAGAAGAACCCTAAAAATTAAAAAGAAATTGAAAGTAC
>JAIRLF010000141.1 GCA_031259655.1 Prevotellaceae bacterium | reverse complement strand
TCGCCGAATGCAAGGTTAATGTCGTTAAGCGCTGTAAAAAAGCCTCCTCCAACAGGAAACGCTTTTGTCAGGCTCTTTATCGAAATGATAGATTCTGTATTCATTTTCATAAAAAAACTGTTTACTTTTCGAGCGCAAATATACGAACTTTTTATTAAATGCAAAAAATCGTACAGTTTTTTTGTTGATATGTTGAGCCCTATACTACTATCGTGTCAACCGAATATTATCGTTTCGTACCCGTTGCGTGGGGTGGCATAAATCGCACAACAAAACAAAAAATTCCACCTTCCATGCGTCGGGATGTTATACGCCAAGACGTTACATGCAACGTCTCGGCGTAGATTATGGCGTTGTTGTGTGGGTTTTCGGACAAATACGAAGTAAAAAAGTGACCGATTTGGTCTGATTCTATTTCGCCTTAATCCGCAATTTTTTTTCTTCCTCTTCGGCAATCCTGCTTGCTGCGAGGATCATACCGAATGCGCCGCATGTAATTATTATCGAAGTTCCGCCGGTGCTAATCATCGGCAGATTTTGCCCCGTTATGGGCAGTCCGCCGACAGAAACGCCAATATGAATGAATGTTTGCGAAATAATCACAATAAGCAAACCCGAGAGCAGCAAAGCGGTAAAAGGTATAGTACATTTTTTTACGACACGTATAATTCTGTAGAACAGTGCAAGATATATGCTTATCACAAATATACCTCCTGTCAGTCCGTATTCTTCGACAATCATAGCGAAAATATAATCGTTGTGAGCTTCCGACAGAGTTTTTCGGTAAACGCTTTTCCCCGGCGCTATCCGGAACAGTCCGCCGGAAACTATTGCATATTTGGCTGTTTCGGCTTGTTGATAGCCGGTGTATTTTGGTTTTTCTTTTCCTTCTGCTGTTGTTTCTGTTTTCGTTTCGGAGCAAAAAGTAGTTGTAATCCATGCTTTTACTCTGTTTGAGCCTGTTTCGCCGCGTCCGATGTCTTTATGATAAAAAAGGTAAAAAGTCATTATGAAAAATACAAATACAACGCTTACAATCTGATATTTTCTGTTAGATGCGCCCATAAAGACCATTAACATCGAAGTTCCGCCAATTATCATAGCGTTAGAGGTGTGTGATCTGATAATCAGCGCGCACACCAGAAATATGGGAAAAATCACCCACCAAAAGAAATGTTTGACGTTTCCACCCAAATCATTGCTTAAAACTATCGCCAAATAAACCACCATAACGACTTTTGTGACGTCCGACGGTTGAAAACTGCGGCTAAACATCCAGCGTTTTGCTACACTTCCTTCTCCCTGCGAAAAAAACAGGATTGTCAGGCATATAATCATGATAATTAAGACTACCGGAGTAATCAGCCTGTACGATTTCAATGAGATATTGTGCAAAAAATAAGTAAACAGAAATCCCAGAAACAGGAATAAAACATGCCGTGATATCACTTCCAACAAATTTCCTTCCCGCATAGTCAATCTGTATGTACTTGAATAGACCGACAGTATGGATATTATGGCAAGAATTAGCAGAAGAAACCAAATCTTTTTGTCACCTTTAAATTTTAATGGAAAGAGTTTCATTATTCAATTATATTATTAGTTCTTAAAATCATAGAATTTTCTCCGAAACGCTCGTCGTATTCCTGTTTTTTGCTCAGGGCTTCGTCTTGCGAGGCAAAAGCGCCGATTGAAACAGGGTATAAAACGTTTGTCAGAGAGAGTATTTCGGCGCGGTTGTACCCGTTTTTTTTACATTGCAGTACAAATTTTTCCGCATTGTCTTTTTCTTCGAAACAGGCTGCGACAACATGGTAGCTCTTCGCTTGAGGAAATACCTGCAAAGCGGTTATTTCGTCGCAAACGCCGGATTTGTCGACAATTGCAAATTGATGAGCGGGTTTTTCTGTCGGGAAAGTAAACTTGTCGGACATGGTTTTTGTGTTGTATATGTTGAAAATGCGTAACAATAAATAAATAACGACAATCATACATATACAGAGCAAAGCCGTAATAATCCATAATTTGCTTTTATTCCCATTGTTGCGAGAGTAGCCGGTATTCTCGGACAGTTCTCTAACCTCATCTTTTTCTGTATTTTCGAATGCAAACCGGATGCCTTCTTCTTTAAAAAAATACCCCGCTCCTGCGATATGATAGCGCTGACCGCGCTCTACTACCGAAATAATATTTTCGGCAAGTTCCTGTAAAACAACGGCAGGATTATCGAAACCTTCTTTTTGCAATTTGTCTTCCAAAAAACCGTCATTATGTTTCAATAATGGCGAAAACACCATGTTTTCGTCGGGCGAATTAGTTATAAACGCTCCTATATCAGGTATAATAACCCTCCTGTTGTTTTGGATTAACGTACAAAGTAATTCATCAAAATTGCGCATAACAAATGTTTTTTTATTTACTGCATAATCGCGTTTCATTAACACAATCCTTGTTCGAGAACCGCCTGAGCGACTTTCATAAATCCTGCAATATTAGCGCCTTTGACGTAATCGACATATCCGTCGGGTTGAAGACCGTATTTCACGCACGACTCATGGATGTTGCTCATAATCAGTTTTAACTTGTCGTCGATTTCTTCTTTTGTCCAGTTCAGTTTCATTGCGTTCTGCGTCATTTCTAATCCCGAAACCGAGACGCCGCCGGCATTGACCGCTTTTCCCGGCGCATATAATTTCTTTGCCTTAATAAGCAAAGCAATAGCTTCGGGCGTACATCCCATGTTCGATATTTCGGCAACGCAAGCGACGCCATTGTCAATGAGTTGCTGAGCGTCGTCGCCGTCCAATTCGTTCTGTATGGCGCAGGGCAAAGCGATGTCGCATTTCAGTTCCCAAGGTCTTTTGCCTTCGACAAATACTGCTTCGGGAAATTCGTCCGTATATGGCTGCACAACATCGTTGCAAGTTGCACGAAGATAGAGCATATAATCGATTTTCGCTTTGTTCAGCCCCGATTTGTCGAAAATGTATCCGTCGGGACCTGAGATTGCTATGACTTTCGCTCCAAGTTCGGTCGCTTTCAATGCCGCGCCCCAGGCTACGTTGCCGAATCCCGAGATTACCACGCTTTTGTCTTTGATGCTCAACCCTTGTCGTTGCAGGATATGTTCGACGAAATAGACGCCTCCGAACCCTGTCGCTTCGGGACGAATGAGCGAGCCGCCCCAAGTCATCCCTTTGCCTGTCAACACTCCGGTGTTTTCGCGCGCAAGTTTCTTGTACCATCCGTACATGTAGCCTATTTCGCGCGAACCTACGCCGATATCTCCGGCAGGAACGTCGGTATCGGGTCCGATATGCCGCCATAGTTCGGTGATAAACGCTTGACAAAAACGCATTACTTCGGCATCGGACTTTCCTCGCGGATTGAAATCCGAACCGCCCTTAGCTCCTCCCATCGGTAAGGTTGTGAGGGCGTTCTTGAAGGTCTGCTCGAATCCCAAAAACTTCAATGTGGACAATGTTACCGAAGGGTGAAACCTGAACCCGCCCTTGTATGGTCCTATCGCATTGTTGAACTGGACTCTGTAACCGGTGTTTACATGGATTTCGCCCCTGTCGTCCTGCCACGAAACTTTGAAAGTGAAGATTCTGTCGGGTTCGACAATTCTTTCGATGATTTTTGATTTTTCAAATTCAGGATGCCGATTGTAAATGTCTTCTATTGACTCCAGCACTTCGCGCACTGCTTGCAAATATTCCTTTTCATGCCCGTATTTTGCTTCAAGTCGAGACATTATTTCTGCTGCTTTCATTGTTTTATGTTATTAAAATTTATACCTTTACCCATTAAAATCGCTCTCTTTTTATTTCCAAGAACGATAGCAAAGGTCGTAATTTTTTTTGAAATATATAACAAAGAAATTATATAATCAGGCATACGGTCTAATATTTAAGATTATTAACTTGCTGATGAAACGGTTTGCGACTTGGAACGAATGACGCAGTCCCGGGGATAAGCGACGCAGTCCCGGGGATAAATGACGTAGTCCCGAGGGATAAATGACGCAGTCCCGAGGGATAAACGACGCAGTCCCGGGGATAAACGACGTAAAGCTACCGCTTAAACAGTCTGCGACCGGCACGAAACAGCCGGCTCTATCCACTCCTATGTGACTTAATTGTATCATATTGACATACAGATATAAACAAGGGTCATTAAGTACTTAGCGCGACGTAATTTTGTGCGCAACAAAAAGGGCTGAATTTTTAAATCGACGTAGTCAAAGCCCTAAA
>JAIRLF010000072.1 GCA_031259655.1 Prevotellaceae bacterium | reverse complement strand
AAATTTACCAAATTCTTGTTTACAAAGACAGATTATATCTGTTAGACAGATTTCAGACAAAATCTGTCTTTTGCTATTCAAAGGACGGGAAATTTTTATATCAAATTGATAAAAAAGGACAGGGACCGGGTGAATATATTGAAATATGTAATATCAGCATTGATCATGATAATGACCGGTTATTGCTCTATACCGGTCATACCGTACTTGAATATGATTTGGACGGGAACTATGTTAAAACGCATAATTTTGATATATGGTCACACAGTTTTACATATATAGGCAACAACTGTACTGCTTTCTACGGAGATTATACTACTAATACGGAATACGAAAAAGAGAATATGACTCCCAATCTTTTTATTACAGAAAATTACAAAGTTATCCATACCGATCTTTATTTTCGTTCGACGGTTAATATGAGAGCGCTAGTAGGTCTTCACAACAATTTTTCGAATGATTTTAGCGGCACAGTATCTTTCTTGAATGTTTATGACGATACGGTTTATCATTTAACATCCGATGCAGTTAAACGTGCATATTACATAGATTTCGGAAGCATGAAGAAGTCCAAAAGTTTCTATACATTGCTTTACAGTCCAACAGCTACAATAGAAGCAGTAAATGATAATCATGATTACTGTAATATTACCGTAGTGACGGAAACCAAAACATGTCTTTTTTTCGCATATTATCATCGCCATATATGTCATTTTGTTTTCTACTGTAAAGATACGGGTAAGCTAATTGACGTCTGTCATGACTACAGTAATGATGAATCCGGTGGACGGTTTTCCCCAATTCGGGATGATATACATAATATTCGTTTTGTTGAGCCGTATTTTACCGATGGACATTCATTCTACGGGTATATTGATTCTTATGAAATCGCAGAAAAAAAAGAATCCGTAACAGATCCTGAAATGAAGAAAAAAATCGAAAATCTGTCGGAATATGATAATCCTGTAATAGTGGTAATGACGCCTAAACAGTAAAAGATTATGAATTTTTAAATCGACGTAGTCAAATACACTCAAAATACCTCGTATGTATGTATGCTCTCAAAAAGTTATTTTTTGAGGGCTACGCTTGTGTGGGGGACTTAGTTCTTAATAATTCTTTTGCGTCAGCCACTTTTAGTTCTTAACTTTTAGTTTTTAGTTTTCAATTTCGGCGAGTATGTTTATCAACAGTTTCCAAAATCTGTCAACCGTTGCAATTTCGAGTCTTTCGCGGGGTGAATGTACATCTTTGATTGTTGGACCAAACGAAATCATGTCCAGTTCATGATTTTTTTCCAAAAACAGTCCGCATTCGAGTCCGGCGTGAACAGCTTTCACTTTTGGTTCTTCGTTGAACAGTTTCCTGTAGACGTTTTTCGTTATTTCGAGTATTTCGGAATTGATGTTCGGTTCCCAGCCCGGATAGACATTGGATGTTGTAATTCTTGCGCTTGTAAGCGAGAACAGGCTTTTTATCGTATCGACGGCATCGTAGAGTTTGCTTTTGATTGAACTGCGTTGACTTGTGGTTATCAACACTTCCCGTCCATGGACAAACTTCACCGACGCCAAATTGGTGGATGTTTCGACCAGACCGTCGATTTTTGTACTCATGGCAATCACTCCCGAAGGACAGGCTTGTATAGCCGCCAACAGGTCTAACTGACTGATTTCGTCGATAACATAGTGCGGGGTTTCGACTTTGACAAATTCTATTTGCATATCTTTTTCGACATGACGGTATTCGTCTTCGAGATGTCGCCGGAAATTAGAATAGTTTTTCATAATTTTGGGAACCAAATCGCTGCCGATATAAAAAATTGCAAATGCTTCTCTTGGAATAGCGTTTCTAAGGTTTCCACCGTCGTAAGCGCTTATTCTGAAATCGTATTTCGAAGACATTCGCCACAAAAAACGGTTCAACAGTTTGATTGCGTTGGGTCGTCCCTTGTTGATATCATCACCGGAATGCCCGCCGGTCAAGCCTTTTATCGACAGTTTGAAGCCGATATAGTCCGAGGGAATCGGTTCGGTGAGATAAGTCAGACGGATTGTTGTGTCGATACCGCCGGCGCAACCGATGAACAGCTCGCCATCGTCTTCGGAATCAAGATTCAGGAGTGTTTTCCCCGAAAAGAAATGCTTGTCTAACGCTTTCGCTCCCGTCAAGCCTGTTTCTTCGGCAACAGTGAAAAGGCATTCCAGCGTTCCGTGTTCGATTTCGTTATCAGCAAGCGCCGCTAACATCGCCGCCATCCCGATTCCGCAATCGGCGCCTAAGGTTGTCCCTCGGGCTTTCACCCAACCGTCTTCGACATACGCGACAATCGGGTCGTTTTCGAAATCGTGGACAACTCCGTCGTCTTTTTCGGCTACCATATCGACATGGCTTTGCAACACAACGGTTTTCACATTTTCTTTTCCTTTTGTCGCAGGTTTCGTTATTAAGATATTACCTGCATCGTCTTTTTTGTATTCTAAAGAATGTTTTTTTGCAAATTCAATCAAATATTCAACTATTTTTTTTTCTTTTTTTGATGGACGCGGGATTTTACATATCTCATCAAAATAGCTAAACACGACTTGCGGCACGAGATTTGACAAACTTTCCATTTGATTATATTTTATTGTTAATCACCTTATTATTTTAAGCATTAATACTTTTATTTATCTAAAATTTGCACATTAACCGACTGCAAATATATATAATAATTCGGGAACAGATAAAAAAATATCGTTCGGATATCGGCGCATATCATTTTTTGTATAATTTTGCACTCTGAAAATAAATGATACGATAACTAATAAATAAGTGAGAGTATGTCAAAAGACAAGAAATTTGTTCCTTTTATCCGGTCGGAAACGAAGGTAAAAGAGTTTACGGTGAGAGCATTGCTCATCGGTTTGATATTGGCGGTGGTGTTAGGCGCCGCTAATGCGTATTTGGGGTTACGTGCAGGGATGACAATCGCTGCAACGTATCCGGCGGCAGTCATAGGGATGGCTGTCCTGCGTTTTTTCAGAGGCAGTATTCTGGAAGAAAATTTTGCGCGGACAGTGGGTTCGATTGGCGAATCGGTTGCTGCCGGCGCAATATTCACGCTTCCCGCGTTCTATATTTCGGGCGTGTGGAGCAGCGCGACGTTTAATTCCTTAGGCAGTTACATTACAGCCTCGTTGATTCTTATAACCGGCGGTACGCTTGGAGTACTGTTTGTGGCATTGCTTCGCCGAGTGATGGTCGAAGACAAGGAATTACCTTTTCCCGAGAGTAAGGCTGCCGCCGAAATCCACAAGACGGGACAGGGCGGAGGCGGAGGCTCGAAATATCTTTTCGTCGCCATGATTGCCGGAGCGCTGATAAAAATTGCCGGAGCGCTGAAACTTTTTGCTGTCGAATGGACACAGTTCGTAAAAGTCGGCGTTTCGGAAACCATATCCAAAATACGGTTGGAAGGAGGTTTCAACTTGAACGGACCCGAAATCAGTCCGGCGTATCTTGGCGTGGGATATATTATCGGACCGAGGCTGGCAGCGTTGAACTTCAGCGGTTCGGTGATGGCTTGGGGTTTGATGGTGCCGATGTTGTTGATGCTGCTCGGCAGTTCGTTTGTAGCCTCTTTGCCCGGCAATAGCGGCATTGACGTCAACTCGCTCGCCGCCTGGGAAAACGCGGCAAATGTTGTGTGGAAAGAGATTGTCCGCATCATTGCTATCGGCGGAATGCTGGTCGCCGCCTGTTTCACTCTGTACAAAATGCGCAAAAGTCTGGGAACAGGGCTGCGCCGTTCGGTAAAAGACTTGAAACGGGCTGCGCAAAGTTCGAGCGAATCGGTCGAACGTACCGAAAAAGACTTGAAATCGGCATGGATACTTATCGGCATTTGCTTTGCCGCCATACTTACTTTTGTTGTAACGTATTTCATATTCAACACATCTGTTTTAGTGGCGATTGTGGCGTCGACCGTGATGATTATTCTCGCGTTTTTCTTTGCCGCCGTCTCGGGATATCTGGTCGGAATCATCGGCTCGAGCAATAACCCGATTAGCGGGCTTACGCTTACGGCTTTGGTCGTTACAGCGCTTATTTTTATGGTTTTGGGAGTGGAAGGAACAAGCGGAGTCGCCGCAGTACTGGGGATTGCTGCAATTGTTTGTGTCGCCGCCGCTGTCGCAGGCGAAATGTTTCAGGACTTGAAAGCGGGACATATACTCGGCGGTACTCCATGGAAAATGCAGACGGGCGATATTATCGGTGTAGCGCTGTCGAGCGTAGTGATGTTTGGGGTGTTGATTCTTCTCAATCAGGGCGATATCAATATGGGCGGCACAGGTTTCGGAAGTAAGGAACTGCCCGCGCCACAGGCAAGTTTGATGGCAACGCTATCGCAGGGTATTGTAGGCAGCGAAATGACCTGGATATTGATTATTGCAGGTATGGTTCTGGGATTTGCATTTATACTCATGGGATTGAAAAGCCCGATGCTGATATTCGTCGGGATGTATCTGCCTTTCGGAACAGTGTGCGCTATCTTTGTCGGCGGTCTGATAAAAGGCGTACTCGATTTCTATACACTCCGTAAAAAATATAACGAACAACAGTTGGCAACCGTCGAAAATACAGGCGTCCTGATGGCTTCGGGCTTGATTGCCGGCGAAGCGCTGATGGGCTTGATTATAGCGATATTCGCAGTATTCAATATCTTTTTCAAAGATATGCTGCCAATCGATAATCCATCATACCTTATCGGATTACTGATTGTTTTCGTTACGGGATATTTCCTTGTAACTGTTCCGCTGAAAAGAGTTAAAAACTAAAAGTTAAGAGTTAAAAGTAGGGGCAAAAAATCTTTTGCCCCCTACGGCATGCCGGCATGTAATGCTCCTTTGTCGTCTCTGTGGTGATTACTTAGCGCGACGTAATTTTGCGCGCAATGAAAAGGGCTGAAAGCCCTAAATAAAATAGCACAGGGCAACGCCGGCAACGCCCTGTGAAACGAATCACCCCCGCCTCCCGTAAGCCCTGAAAGGGCGTAATCTGTCGATTAATAATTGATTACGCCCTTTCAGGGCTTGCCCCCGCACTAAAGATTGTTGTCGAGGGCGTCGTCGAAAACATCGTCGATGAGACGCAGAGGAGAAGCAAAAAATTTCGTGTCTACATCGGACAATGTTGTGGTCGTTGAGGGCGTCGTCAAAAATGTCGTCGAGGGCGTCGATTTGTAGAGACGCAATATTTTGCGTCTCCTCGCGTCTCCACGTAGATTATCTATTGTTTGCAAAAAGCGTTATTATAAAAGGACTGAATTTTTAAATCGACGTAGTCAAAGCCCTTTTCGTTGCTATGCCGGGTTTGTACCCGTGAACGAAGCTCTCAAGCCGCAAAAGGCTTGTCTCTTTTAACGCAAAGCGCGCAAGGTTTAACGCAAAGAACGCAAGGTTTTTACTTCCTTGCGTACCTTGCGTAACCTTTGCGTTCCTTGCGGTTTGACTGTTCAGACCATTCTCAGTCTTCGAAGAACAACTTCGGATACACCGGATTGCCTCCGTTCCAGCCGCCAAGTGATTTCCAGTATTTTCCATCGCCGCTGCCGTCGCCTGTACCCCATTGGGTATGAGTTGCTATGGTGGGCCATGCTGTTATACTGAATATGGATGTGCCGGTATTGCTACTTGAACCCACACCATAATCGGCGTTATCGTCTGCTACATCTTTCCAGTAACAAGCGGTAATAATAGTAGTAGTTGAACTGGAATAAGCATAAATTACGCCGCTAGCGCTGCTATTATAACTTCCTCCTCCCGACACCGAACCGGTATTGTAACAAGCGGTAATTGAAATATAATAAGAAACATAAGGATTAGAATAACTATAAGGAAACCCACATACGCCGCCCACGCAGTAACTTCCCGACACCGAACCGGTATTGTAACAAGCGGTAATTGAGGCGCCTATGTAAGAACCTGAACCGCATACGCCGCCAACGTAATCTTTTCCCGACACCGAACCGGTATTGTAACAAGCGGTAACAGAACCAGTCCCGCATATACCGCCAACATAATTATCGCTTCCCGACACCGAACCTGTATTGTAACAAGCGGTAGCAGAACCGGAACCGCATATACCGCCAACGTAATTTTCTCCCGATACCGAACTTGCATTAGAACAATGTGTAATAGAAGAAGAACCACATACGCTGCCAACGTAATCTTTTCCCGACACCGAGCCGGAAATAATATGTATATTCAGGATATTAGCGTTAGAAGTATATCCAAATAATCCAACATAATCATTGTTTCCTGTTATTTTCAGATTTGCTATAGTATGAT
>JAIRLF010000067.1 GCA_031259655.1 Prevotellaceae bacterium | reverse complement strand
GAATAAAAATGTCTGCCGAAAATTTTTTTTATAATTTTCGCAAAAAAAAGTTGCATATAAAAAATAATTACTACTTTTGCACTTTGAAATAGTAATACATGATGATGATAGAAATACATACAGTAAACCGGAAATATAATAGAGGCATAGTTATGGCTATGTGCATGTGTTGTATGTGTTGTTCCCGTTCATGCCGGAAAGTACTCTGATGTAATAATGTGAGTGAAAAAATAAGAGAAAATCCGGCAGGCGCGCCGGATTTTTTTTATTATATATGTTTTTATAAATTATTAAATGATTTAAAATTATGAGTAAAAAAAATTATCATTTTGAAACCCTGCAAGTACATGCAGGACAGACGCCTGACCCGGTAACAAATTCGCGGGCAGTGCCAATTTATCAAACCTCGTCCTACGTTTTCGAGGATGCGCAAGATGGAGCAGACCGCTTTGCGCTCAGGAAATTCGGCAACATTTACACCCGTCTGACCAATTCCACGACGGCGGTGTTCGAAGACCGGATTGCCGCTCTCGAAGGCGGAAGCGCTGCCGTTGCCACTTCGTCGGGACAAGCCGCCCAATTCCTCGCAATCAACAACCTCGCGGGAGTTGGCGACAATATTGTCAGCACATCTTATTTGTACGGCGGAACTTACAATCAATTCAAAGTGTCGTTCCGAAGGCTTGGCATCGAAGTCCGTTTTGCCAATGGCGACAATGTAGACAGTATCGCTTCGTTGATAGACGGGCGTACAAAAGCCATCTATCTCGAAACAATCGGCAATCCCGAATTTAATGTTCCCGATTTTGAACCGATTGTGGCTCTTGCTCGTAAACACGACATTGCTGTGGTAACGGATAACACTTTCGGCGCCGGAGGGTATCTTTTCCGTCCATTAGAATGGGGTGTGAACGTCGTAGTTCATTCGGCAACCAAATGGATTGGCGGCCACGGGACAAGCATCGGAGGAATTGTTGTCGATGGCGGCAATTTCAATTGGAACAACGGCAAGTATCCCGCGCTCAGCGAACCTACCGAAAGCTATCACGGTCTGAACTTTTGGGAAGTTTTTGGCGCCGATTCGCCGTTTGGAAACATCGCTTTCGCTATCCGTACACGCGCCGAAGGATTGCGCGATTTAGGTCCTTGCATTAGTCCGTTCAATTCGTTTTTGTTGTTGCAGGGTCTTGAGACACTGTCGTTAAGAGTTCAGCGTAGCGTTGATAATGCGTTGGAATTAGCTCAATGGCTCGAAAAGCATCCGAAAGTCGAAAGCGTCAATTATGCCGGATTAGAGAGTAGCCCGCATCACGAACTTGCGAAAAAATATTTGCGCAACGGTTTCGGAGGCGTCCTGTCGTTCCGAATCAAAGGGACTTCGGAACAGGCGCAGGGATTAATTAGTCATTTGGAACTAATCAGCCATTTGGCGAATGTTGGCGATGCGAAAACGCTGATTATACATTCGGCGTCTACTACGCACTCGCAATTGACAGAGAAAGAACTTGTTTCGGCAGGCGTATACCCTAATCAACTACGCATATCGTTAGGAATCGAAAACATCGACGACATAAAAGATGATTTAAGTAATGCACTGAACACATTGTAAAACCATTCTTTCTTTTACGTTAATTTTCACATGCAGCTGAATTAAAACCCTTTTTTCGGCTGCATTTTTTTTGCTGAAAAACAATATCATTCTTGCCAGGAACTTGTCAAAAGTTCTTTTGCCGCGGAATAGTCTTTTTCCATAACATACAATTTTATACTGTTATCATTGGAAAAGAAATTCCCAAACACCGCGGTTTCGGTCGATAAGAAGCATCTGATATCGTTTGCTTCTAATAATCCTTTTATTATCTTCGCTTGAGGCACACTGTGGAACACCATCAAAACTGCAGTTTTACTGTCATCCATGAGACTACACGTATTAAAATCCTGTTCAAAGATAATATTTTTTTTTCACACAACACAACTGAAAGAAAAATTGTTTTACATTAAAACGCTTTTGTAATATTAATCAGATTGTTGTGTTTTAATATTTTTTTTATATGCATAGAATTTTTTACGAAAAAATGATTTTTTTTCTGCGAAAATATTGAAAAATCGTGTATTTTCAGAAATTATTTGTCGCAAGTTCGATTGTTGCATTATCATTGCCCGAAAGTTCCCACAAAAACAACTTGTGGTTATCTGCGTAAATCGTGATAATCTGCATCATCTGTGTGCTACAGACTGAGAATGTGTTAATTCCGTGAAAAATCAACTTAAGTAAAAATCCTTTGTTATTGCCTTATAATCATCGGAATAGTTGTTTCCCGTTCTTACGGTTAACGTTCTTTCTTCCGGCGGTTGTAATGTGTAGCTTAGTTCAAGGATTACCCTGCTCACCGGCTTTGTTGCAGTGGATTTGATGTTTAAACGTTTCGTCGGGAACAGTTTTTTTGCTCCGGCAAGTTCGATAACCGTACCGGCTTGATTTTCCGGAACAATCAGGACGAAACGTCCATTGTCGTGTAACAGTCTGTGGACGCAATCTATCAAATCGGTCAGCGGCAGACTGTCGTTATGGCGAGCGAAATTTCTTTTCTCGTCATGCGATTTCAGCGATTTTTCGAAATACGGAGGATTGCATACTATCAAGTCAAAGCTTTTCGGATTGTGTGTAAAAGACCGTATATCAGCGTTGACGACGGCAATTCGTTCGCTCCATGCCGAGGACGATATGTTTTCGGATGCTTGTTCGCACGCGATTTCGTCGATTTCGCAGGCAACGATTTTTGCGGCAGGGATTTTTTGCGCCATCATGAGAGCCAGCAATCCGCTGCCGGTTCCTATGTCGAGCACATTCGTTTCCAAGCCGTTCGCGGATATCCACGCGCCAAGCAGAACACTGTCGATTCCGACTTTCATTGCTGTTTTATCCTGTTTGACAGTGAATAGTTTGAACTTAAAAAAGTCGTTTGCCATTCTGTTAAAATCCTCAGATTATGTTTTGCAAAGCTTTGTCGCACTGTTTTTTGTCGAACGAGAACAGCACTGTCGGTTTTTGTCCTGTCTTTTCGCAGTATTCATCCAATTTTATCAAATATTCGGTTGACAGTATTTTACGTTGAAAATTTCGCCTGTCCAATTCGCAACCGAGTATTGTTTCGTAGATAATCCTCAGTTCCGACAGAGGGAATTTTTCGGGAAGCAGTTTGTATCCTATCGGAAGGATGTTTATTTGAGACCGGATAGTGGATAAAGCCTTTTCGATGATGTTATTATGGTCGGAATACAACGAAGGAATTTCGTTGAGATTGAACCATCGAACATCTTTGTTGGCGTTGGTGCGAATGTGTACTTGCGAATATTCGACCAAAGCGCAATATCCGACGCTGATGAAACGTTGCGCAACCCAATGACTGTTGTCTTTGAGCCCCATTTTAGCCATAATATCGTTGTGGTCCTTTAAGTTTGGACGCATCGGGCTGCCAAATGCATGAAATTGATATAAATAGATGTTGTCTAAGCCCGTTATTTTCTTCAGAACACGATGAGCGGCAGCGTCAATGTCTTCGTCCTTTTTGATAAATCCGACAGGTAACATCCATTTATAGAAGAAGTTAAATTTGCTTAACAACACTTTCAACATCCTGTCGTGAAACCCGAAAACTACACAATCGACAGAAACGCCTTGTTGATAAACTGCTTCATTGTTCATTATTTTATCTATAATATTTCTCCTTTTCATAATTAATCCTGTTTTTTAACTGCAAAAGTAAAAAAAAAGATGATATTATCATACAATCTTAACAAAACCGCTTGATAACAAATAATTAAAAATAGTAAATCCTGACCTGATACGTTTTTTTTATACGTAATTAACGTATTTTTCAACTTGTATTGCAGTTTTTTTTAATTTTGCCAATTCTACTCTTTGCTATAAATTGCGTTTATTAACATATATAAAATATCGATTTGCTTTATGTGTATATACTGTGTAATTTTGCACAAAAATTGTAATGAATTTAAAACAATAATTATGTTAGACACTGAGATAAAACAACAACTGCAAAGTCTTTTTGCTAATTTGAAAGCCCGGTATGTTTTGGATGCTACAAGGCCCGAATCGCACGAATACCGGAGTGAATTTACTGATTTCCTTAACGATGTGGCATCATCGTCGGACAAAATCACATGCAGAGTAAGCGAGGGGGAACAGTTAGCGTTCTCGCTGCTGAAAGACGACAAAAACACAGGCATCCGGTTTCGTGGAATCCCTAACGGACACGAATTTTCGTCGCTGATTCTTGCGATACTCAACAGCGACGGTCAGGGCAAAAATATTCCCGACGAGGCTCTGATAAACCGCGTGAAAGCGTTGAAAGGCAAGATTAATCTTACGACTTTCGTCTCGCTTACTTGCACAAATTGCCCCGACGTTGTGCAATCGTTGAATCTGATGGCTTTGTTCAACGACAATATTACGCACGAAATGGTCGATGGCGCATTGTATCAGGACGAAGCCGAGGCGCTGAATATTCAGGCTGTTCCTTCGGTCTTTGCCGAAGGTCGATTGTTGCACGTAGGGAAATCGAATTTCGGCGAATTGCTCGAAAAACTTCACGCCCAATACGGTTCTGAAATACAGGCAAACCCGGGCGAAATAAAATCATACGATGTGATTGTCGTCGGTAGCGGTCCCGCAGGAACGTCAGCGGCAATTTATTCGGCGCGCAAAGGGTTGAAAGTCGCTATTATAGCTGAACGAATCGGCGGACAGGTGAACGAAACTGTCGGTATCGAAAACTTGATTTCGGTTCCTTATATCACAGGAACTCAACTTGCCGCTCAACTGAAAACTCATGCTCAACGCTATTCGATAGATTTGTTCGAACATCGACATGTGGAAAAAATTACCCTCGATGACAACGCTAAGGTGATATGGACGTCGACAGGCGAACGTTATACTGCTGCGTCAATTATCATCGCAACCGGAGCTAATTGGCGGAAACTCAACGTTCCGGGTGAAACGGAATACATTGGACGCGGCGTGGCTTTTTGTCCGCATTGCGACGGTCCGTTCTACAAAGGGAAACATGTTGCCGTAGTCGGAGGCGGAAACTCGGGCATCGAAGCGGCGATAGACCTTTCGGGAATTTGCTCAAAAGTCACGGTTCTCGAATTTGCCGACCGGCTTCGCGCGGATACTGTCCTGCAAAACAAGGCGAAAAGTCGTGACAATATCGAAATTATCGCAAGCGCCCAGACAACAGAGGTCATCGGAAACGGCGAAAAAGTAACCGGTATACGCGTCAAAGACCGTCGTACCGATAAGGAAAGCGTCATTGCCCTCGACGGTATATTTGTCCAGATAGGTCTCATGGCTAACAGCGGCGCTTTCAAAGATATTGTGGCAACGAACAAAGCCGGCGAAATCGAAATCGACGAACATTGCCGGACAAATCAACCGGGAATCTATGCTGCCGGCGACGTCACAAATGTTCCGTTCAAACAGATTATTATCGCAATGGGCGAGGGCGCAAAAGCAGCGCTAAGCGCCTTCACTTTGTCGCTAAGCGATTTTTAGTTAGTGTCAGTCCGGAAGCCCCTATGCGGATAGAGTGTCTACCCTTATGCGGGTAAGGTGTCTACCCTTATGCGGGTAGGGTGTCTACCCCCATTCTTTTATTATTTTTTTAGCTTTCTTGCGATTTATATTTTACTACAATAACATAAAGCTAATAACATGTATTTCATTTCGCTATTTATTATTTATTTTTTTTACAAATGGAATACCTTCATTAGTAATTCCTTCTATTCTGATTTTTCCTAAAGTATGTTTTTGTGGATTATAATTTACAACACATTTTCCGTTGTTGCCGGTACTGATATCCGCTTGCCAGAAATATGTGCCGAAATAATTTTGTTTTTCGACAGTTGAATTAAATTTGGGGGCGTAAAATTTTCGCTCCTCATAATATCCTGTTACTACCGACGAAAGATTATTGTGTTTGTAATCAGCAACTATCGTAACAACTCCATTTATTGTAGTTCTTTTGGGAAAACGTCCTGCCGAAAATTTACCATATTTTGCGTATGCATCAATTGTATATGTATGTTTTGTTCCACCACCGAACGCAAATCCGACTGTCCTGTATATTGCCACTCTGTCAACTTCTTTCATTGATATTAGCCAGGGTGGAACACGGTTGTATATTTTATTCCCGTCTATATCGAAATAATTATATCGGACAGAATAGAATTGATTGGGAAGGCTCTTACCCGGCAATATCAGATACAAACTTGCGGTTGAGATATAATTATATAACGACGCCCACCTCGAATCGTCTTCCAACGTTATTTCTTTATCGGACACTAAATGACCTTTCGGATTTTTGGCGGTGATTCGCACAGGGTCTAAAGCGACGGTATCAGTGAGTTTATAATCTTTATTATATCTTGCCGTATGGAGTTGATACGTGCTGTCGGTTTGATACTGTCGCCATATTTCCACAGGAAACTTGTCTTCAGGCATACAGACGGGATTGATAAATATCTCGCCGGCATCTTTATTTTTCTTCGATTTGGAATCGAGATACATATTTTGATTACCCCAAAAATCGATGTATCCGAAATTATAGTTGCCCAACGAATCGGTTTGAGTAGCTCGTATTCCTTTGTCCAAACCCAAATGTGGAAAATACATGGTAATGTTTGCATTGGGATAAGGTTTTTTGCCCAAAAGCCGTTTGACGCGACCCGATATTTGCAATCCGCGTTCAGGTTGATATCCGGCAAATTCGGAGATACTGTTTTCGGCATGTATCCACACATAATCGCGCCAGCCCTGAGTAAGCAGAAGCAAGTCTATCTGCTTAAATCTGTCGTGATTGGCAGTGTCAAAATATGCTGCCGGACGTTCGATTTTTCCTTTGACTTCCGATTCGAGCCATAAATACGATTCGATATCAAACGTTTCGTCGGGAACGATGCTGTTCGTGATTGACATCGACATATTTGCCCGTACCGGCTGTCCTTTGTTGTCAATCAGTTTGATTACCGAACTGCTGTCGCCTGCCGAAATTATCTGTACATCGATTTCTTTTCTGTTTTCGACATAAACCAAACGTTCGCAATATGGTTTTTCCTGTTCGTCGTAGAGTATGATGCGAGTGATTCCCGCCGGCAACATTGATTTGGGAAGCGACA
Source organism: Prevotellaceae bacterium (assembly GCA_031259655.1). Taxonomy (GTDB): domain Bacteria; phylum Bacteroidota; class Bacteroidia; order Bacteroidales; family UBA932; genus JAIRLF01. The sequence goes on along the minus strand of JAIRLF010000067.1, from coordinate 1,218 downwards.
GCAATTTGGAATCTGCATCCAATATTATCTCATGAGCAAACAAATATTTCTCCGACTGCCTGAAAACAAGAAAGATTGTTTTATCCGCAAATTCATCGTATGTTAAAGGATTGCATCGAATATTGAGAACGAAAGCAGTGTCGTCGTCCGACACATTTATTGTAAAACCTTTATTCAACGGCTCCGGCAATTGCGCAAAAGACGGATACGGGACATTTTCCGGTATAAAAAACGCGTAATATTCTCCTTCTGTTTTCGGAGTGAAAACAAATTTGCCCGTTCCGAGATATTCGCTTGAAAATAAAACTATCGTGTCGCCGTTTGAGTTGATAACTCCTCCGTTCACATTCACGCCTTTACCCGACCAGTCTGTCGCTTTAAATGCTACCGTATTTTCGATTCCCAAAACTAATGAGCCGCTTTCGGGGAAAAATTCTATTTCGACGTCTTCACGAGTAATGACTGTTTCATCAGGTTTTTCGGCTTTATTTTTCCGTTTCTTTTTTGTGTCGCCGGATTCCGATTCGGATTCGGATTCGTCAGGAATATTCTGTACATCAATCTCTTTTTCGAAAACAAAGACGTCATCGAAATTCAACATCCATTTGGTGTATGCGCGGATGCGGTATTTTCCCGAAACGGCGCTCTTCTTTAATTTGAAATCGCCAATCGAACAACCGGTAGTATCAACATACAAAATCCGGCGTATCAGAATTTTTGATTCCGGCGAAATCAACTCAGCGTAAAGTATTCTGCTGCTTTTGGGCGACAGTTCGTTGGTCTGCGCATCAATTAAATATGCCTTAAACCAAATGTCGTCGCCCGAAAGATAATAATGCCGGTCGAGATGCAGATAAACTTTCTCAAAAACGGTTGTATGCTGGTTTTCTTCTCCGGTAAACGAAAACAGTAAACAAATAATATACAATGATACACAAATTTTTATATAAGCAATTATCTTTTTCATTGTTTTATTTTTGAAATTCAATTATGTTATCAATATCATTCATCCATCCATACAGATTCCATATTTATCATTTTTAGTGTACCCCTTTCTTTAGACAGAATTTAATACTTTGTTAAACAATTTATTATAACATTTCTTTTCTGAAGAAGTGGCAAAAACCACCTTTTCCCGAAAAGTTTTTTTCTTATTTCCAACTGCAAAAGTAGTGTTTTTCTTAACATCATAAACTTTTTTTCAAATTTTCTTTATAG
>JAIRLF010000374.1 GCA_031259655.1 Prevotellaceae bacterium | reverse complement strand
CTTCGACTATTTTGAAACCTAATTTCCAAGCCGTATATTTCATTTCTATCTGAAAACCATAGCCTTTCATCTTGATACGGTTGAGATTGATAGCATTTAACACCCTGAATTTGTAACATTTGAAACCTGCCGTCGCATCTTTAACCCTCATTCCCGTAACCAAACGAACATACGAAGATGCATAATATGACATGATTACTCTGCCCATGGGCCAGTTCACGACATTTACCCCCGATATGTATCGCGAACCTATCGCTACATCGGCGCCGTCGCAACATGCTTTGTACAAGTGTATTAAATCGGCAGGATTATGCGAAAAATCGGCGTCCATCTCAAAAATATAGTCATATTTGTGTTCGATTGCATACTTGAAACCTGTGATATATGCCGTTCCCAAGCCAAGTTTCCCCGAACGTTCGACAAGATGTAGCGAATCAGGATGTTGTACCATGAGTTCTTTCACAATATCAGCAGTGCCGTCGGGAGAACCATCGTCAATAATCAGAATTTCAAAACCTCCGCTCAACGAAAAAACTTTTTCGATAATTGCCCTTATATTTTCTTTTTCGTTGTATGTCGGAATAATAACTAACTTTCTATTTGCCATATCTTTAACTTTGTTAAACCGTATTTCTATTATTATTTCTTTTTGCTTAGCAAAAGTTCGGGCTCGTCGGTGGTTATGTAATCAACATTCTGATTAAGAAATAAATCCATAGCCTCAGACGAGTTTACTGTCCACACGTTCAAACTCAAACCAAATTCTTGCGCATTCTTTATCATCGAAGTATCTTTTTTGAAAACACTGTGATTGTAATCAAGACCGGTTATTTTGTCTTCTTTCAACTGTTTGGGCGAAACATTTCCGCTTAAATATGCGACCACAGAGGAAGGAAACAACTGTTTTATCCTTTTAATCGCCTCATAATCAAACGAAATATAGAAAACCCATGGTTGTGCTCCCATTTCGTTAACTAATTTTGCTATTTTTTCGGCGCTTAACACTGTTCTTTCCACTGTCGATGAGCTTTTTATCTCTAAAAACAGCCGCGTATCGGTTTGTTTCATCCCTTCCATAAGCGCTTTTTCGAGAGTTGGGACAGTCTCCCCGTTTGGCAGTTTTGTTTCCGCAAGTTCTGCATACGTATGTTTTTCTATGACTTTCCCAAAATAGCTATTGTCGTGACACAGAACAAATACGCTGTCAGCCGTCATGTGAACGTCAAATTCCGAGCCTGCACATCCCAAGCGCATCGCTTCCCGTAACGATTCTATGGAATTTTGCGGTATTCCTTTAGTTTTCCATGCTCCTCTGTGGGCTACAACAGGATTGTCCAAAAAAAATCTTCTATATATATCTTGTGCACGCATTGTTATATTGTTCATTAACATGAAACATATTATAAAAATGAAAGTTTTCATTTAAAATTATCATTAAAAAAACGTACAAATGTACGGTATTATTTTTGAAATTTTACAAAATTGTTGCAAAAAGATTTCGCGGTCTGTCAATTGATGTCGACAATGTTATGATAATCATAAATATATATGCAAATAAACGCTTGATGAAAAGCGCTGTAAATATTTCGAAAAAAATCACAGACACCAAATAAAATGTCTGTTTTTTCCGATTTGGCATTAGTCAAGTCGTGTTTAACGAAATTATACCACCTGTCTAAGAAATGGGAAATTAATACTCAAGTTTTCCACCTTTAATAAACAATAAACATGATATCAGGAATGATGATTGTTTCAGTTGACTGAAAGGCAATTATAAGACATGTTAAACGTTAGTGGCGTATGCGATACGCCACTACGAAGACGATATACCGGCGTATCTTATTTATTTCCACTTCCCTTAATAATTCAAAAGACCTGGCAGGTGGGTGTCGTCGATGAGACGTATTGCGTCTCCACGCGTCTCTACGTAGATTATGGCGTTGTTGTGTGGTCGACGACATCTTCGACGACGCAGCAGTCGTCGAAAGTTCCGAAACGTGGTGAACAGAATGGGCAAAAATTGCGAAAAACATAAGATTTTGGCATCGCATATCACGAAAAAAGCCTCTTTTAGCATTATGTTGAGCAATTATTTTTCACGTTCTAACTACTTGATTTCTCTAACGAAGGCTCAAATCGCGCAAAAAAATATCAAAAAAATAGTTGCCGGATTATTTTTTTATATTAAATTTGCATCACAGATGTGTGGAACATGGACGATGAAGTTAAAATAGCAATTGCTCTTGATGGAAAAGTTTCGCAGTTGATTGGTCTTTACGAAAAAGAGAAAGAAAAGGGTCTTTTATATAGAGAAAAAATAACGGAATTGAGAGAGCAAATCAAAAGTATGGAGACAGAAATTGAGGCGCTTAAAGGAGCGAACAGGGGATTGAAGTTCGCTACGGCTTTCAAATCCAAAGGAGATGCAGCGGATGCAAAAAAAATTATTGATGAATTAGTGCGGGAAATAGAAACGTGTGTATCTCTTTTAAACAGATAAGAAAATGGATGATAAAGTAGTGGCAAATATAATCATCGCAGGAAGAAGCTATCGAATGAGAATAGCCGCAGAAGATGAAGAAATTCTCAGAAACGCGGAGGTTTTTATAAAGAATAGAATGGAATACTACTACAACGAGCATTCCGACAAAGATACGCAGGATAGATTGGCAATTGCCCTGCTTAATGTCACAGGTAAGTTGCTTGAGAATCAGAAATTAAATGACCTCAGGCGTTCCGAAATAGAGAAGATTGACCGTAAATTGGGCGTCTATTTGGAAAAACAAGGTTCTTTGGACAATATAGAATAGAGTAGCATAAAAATAGCATAGCCCGCACGTTGCTTTGCGCTTTGGGAAACTCAACATTAAACAACGAAAGGAGTTTAACTCGGAGTATTTAGAACAGGCCTTGTAGCCTTTCGAGGTGAGTCGTTTTCGACCGATGGACGTTCGAGATAGTTAATCCGGAATCTCCGCCCTGTATTTCCAGGGTTTCCTCAAACAGCAAGCCGTGCGGGTTTTTATTATAGAAAAAATTAATATCAATTAAAAATATATAAACAATTTAAATGAATGGATACAAATATAATTATACTTTCTGCTGCAATCACCGTATTTGCAGCAATTTTGGCATACATCGTCACTCGCAGAATTGTTAAAAAAACTGCAGCCAAATTGATAAAAGACGCTTCTACCGAAGCGGAAAATATCAAACAGAAAAAAATTCTCGAAGCAAAAGAGAAATTTTTGGATTTAAAGAAAGAACACGAATCGTCTGTTAACGAAAGAAATTCAAAAATAGCTCAAACAGAAAACAGGCTAAAGCAAAAAGAAAATTCTCTGAATCAGCAAATCAACGAAAATCAGAGAAAAAATAAAGAAATAGAGAGCCTTAAAGAAAATCTTGCTCAACAATTGGACAAAATTGAGAAAAAGGCGGAAGAATACGACAAAATACGTAAACAACAGATAGAAAAGTTGGAAAATGTCGCAGGAATGTCTGCCGATGAAGCCCGGGAAATTTTAATCGAATCAATTAAAGAAGATGCGAAAGTTCAAGCGCTTACTTATATCAACGACACTATCGAAGAAGCGAAATTGACAGCAAGCAAGGAAGCTAAACGCATTGTCGTGCAATCGATTCAACGGGTAGCAACCGAAACGGCGATAGAAAATTCCGTCACAGTGTTTAATATCGAAAACGACGACGTCAAAGGGCGCATCATTGGTCGCGAAGGGCGCAATATACGCGCGCTCGAAGCCGCTACCGGAGTGGAAATCGTGGTCGATGATACGCCGGAAGCGATTGTACTCTCGGCGTTTGACCCTGTACGCCGTGAAATCGCACGTTTAGCGCTGCATCAACTTGTTACCGATGGACGAATACATCCTGCACGAATCGAGGAAGTAGTCGAAAAAGTGCGTACACAGTTAGAAGAAGAAATTGTCGATGTTGGTAAAAAAACAACTATCGACTTGGGAATACATAACTTGCATCCCGAACTCGTGCGTTTGGTCGGCAAAATGAAATACAGGTCTTCGTACGGTCAAAATCTTTTGCAACATTCGCGCGAAGTAGCAAATCTTTGTGCGATAATGGCTTCAGAATTAGGATTGAACTCGAAAATCGCAAAACGGGCAGGATTATTGCACGATATAGGAAAAGTCCCCGATGACGAACCGGAGTTGCCTCATGCTATTTTGGGTATGAAATTGGCGGAGAAATACAAGGAAAAACAGGAAATATGCAATGCTATCGGCGCACATCACGATGAAATAGAGATGACTACGCTGATTGCTCCGATAATTCAAGTTTGCGACGCTATTTCGGGAGCTCGTCCGGGAGCAAGGCGGGAGATTGTCGAATCGTATATCAAACGGTTGAAAGAAATGGAAGACTTGGCATTAAGCCATCCCGGCGTCCAGAAAACGTACGCTATTCAGGCGGGACGAGAACTGAGGGTCGTTGTCGGCAGCGAAAAAGTGACCGACCAGGAAGCCGAAAAACTTTCGTTCGATATTGCAAAGAAAATTCAGGACGAAATGACTTATCCCGGACAGGTCAAAATCACCGTTATTAGAGAAACAAGGGCTATCGCTTACGCGAAATAAGGTATCGAAATAAGATATCAAAGGATACGGAAATAAATCCGCAACAATAAAAAAACCTTCTTCCGAGCAGTTTGACTGCATAAGAAGAAGGCGTTTTTTTTAGTATTTTGAAGTAAGTAACTAACTGTAGGCGCTATTTTTTTTCAGCTTCTATAGCCTCTTTCGAAGCTCTGCCGGGTTTTGGAACCACGCCTTCCTGATAGTCGGGAAGAGCGCCGAGTTCGTATTTTTCGGGACCATAACGAAGCGGAGACGCCATGATTTCGTCCCAACTAATTGCTTTTCCCGTGTATGCAGCCTCGCGTCCGAGTATAGCAACCTGAGTCGAATACGCCAAATCTTCGGACTGATTGATTTTCTTGTTCAGACGGATAGATTCAACAAGGTGAATATGTTCCTGTTCGTAAGGTCCATTCACCGGCATATTCTTATAATCGTAAGTCCAGACAGTATTGCCGGCATAATCTTCAATATGCATATTTCTTCCGTCATCGGTTAAGAAAGCAACGCCTTTGGTGCCGTACACCTGTTCGCTGACATTAGTGTCGCAACCATCGATTTGACGGGCTGTGGTCAGCATTTTTTTATTATTGTTGTAATAATAATCAACACTGAAAAAGTCGAAAATATCGCCCGTATAACGTCGAGCGCGACCGCCAAAACCGACCGCCCGTGTAGGACGTTCGCCCATGAACCAGGTAACGATGTCGATATTGTGAATAGCCTGGTCAAGAATATGGTCTCCGCTTAGCCATTTAATGTTAAACCAGTTGCGAATATTGTATTCCATATCGCTCCATTCGGCGCGTTTCGGTTTATTCCACCAAGCGCCTTGATCCCAATGCGCCGAAGCAGAGACAACATCGCCAATCAAACCGTTTTTCACTTGAATGTATGCTTCCCAATAATCGCGACGATGACGGCGTTGATTTCCGGTAATCACGGTTAAACCTTTGGTCGTAGCGACTTTAGCAGCCGCTATCACTGTGCGAATCCCTGCAGGGTCAACTGCGCAGGGCTTTTCCATAAAGACATGTTTGCCCGCTTCTACCGCCGCTTTAAATTGTTCGGGACGGAAATGAGTTGGCGTACAAAGCAATACTACATCAATTTCGGGCATAGCCAACACTTTTTTATAAGCGTCGAACCCCAAAAAACGGTTTGCCTCAGGCACTTCGTTATTATGTTTGTCCTTAAGAATTTGCAGACAGCGTTCCATCCTGTCGGGGAAGATGTCGGCAAGGGCAATGATCGAAACATTGGGTCCTGCTTTCAAAAATTGAGTTGCCGCTCCGGTGCCTCGGTCTCCGCAACCTACTAAAGCGGCTTTCAAGGGTTTACCATCGGGAGCGATGTTTACAAACGAATACATTCCCAGTTCATCGGGAGTGTAAACTTTGGCTTTTCCGGTCGATTGGGAACTGCACGAACTAACTAAAGTCGAAGCGCCTACGGTCGTTCCCGCACCAATAAGAGCTGCACTTGTCAAAAAATCTCTTCTTTTCATAAATTATTACAATAATTTTATTAATTTTAAAACCGCAAATTTACAATAAATATTTAACCTTCAAAATCTTATTTTGTAAGACATTATAAATGCACGATTTAATAAGGTTTTTTTGGTTCGAAATACGCTTTTGGATGCAGGCAAGAGGGGCATGCTTCCGGCGCTTTTGTACCTTTGTGCACGTAACCGCAATTACGGCATTGCCATTCGATTTCTTCTTCACGTTCAAACACTTTGTCTTCTGTTACTCGTTCCAGCAATGTCAGATAGCGTTTTTCGTGTTCGGCTTCCACCTTTGCAATGTTGCGGAAAGTGGCGGCGATAGCGTTAAAGCCTTCTGCTTCGGCAACATTCGCAAATTCGGGGTACAATTCTGTCCATTCCTCGTTTTCGCCGGCGGCGGCGGCAGCCAAATTTTCTTTGGTTGTACCGATTACTCCAGCGGGGAACGAAGCCGTGATTTCGAGCATACCGCCTTCGAGGAATTTGAAGAACCGTTTGGCGTGTTCTTTTTCCTGCTCGGCCGTTTCGGTGAAAATGGCAGAAATTTGTTCATAACCTTCTTTTTTTGCGACACTTGCAAAAAAAGTGTAACGAGTGCGGGCTTGCGATTCTCCCGCGAATGCTTTCAACAGATTTTGTTCTGTTTGTGTTCCTTTAATACT
>JAIRLF010000345.1 GCA_031259655.1 Prevotellaceae bacterium | reverse complement strand
AGCGCAACTTCGTCGATACATTCGCCCTTGTTGAAAAAGTGGCGGGGAGCGTCGATATGCGTTCCCTGATGCGTCGAAGTAACGAGGCGCGACAGATTGTAACCCAATGTTTCCAGCGTGCAATGCCATGTTATCGCAAATTTCGGATCCATCGGCATAGTCGGCGCTCCATTAAACATCGGCGCCGTCAAATCAATTATTTTTCCCATAATTTTCTTTATTTATCTTAAATGTTTTATTCAAAAAATCCGAAGACTTAAATCTTGATAACCTCAAACAAGCCGTAGACGCAATTCGGTGGCTTTCCTTAATCCTGCGAAGATACAGACTGAAACTCCCAACTGTATCATGGCGTCCTCAAGAAAATCCGAAGACTTAAATCTTGATAACCTCAAACAAGCCACAGACGCAATTCGGTGGCTATCCTTAATCCATCGAAAAATACAGACTAAAACTCCCAACTGTATCATGGCGTCCTCAAGAAAGTCCAAAAGACTTAAATCCGGATAACCTCAAACAAGCCACAGACGCAATTCGGGGGCTTTCCTTAATCATGCGAAGATACAGACTAAAACTCCCAACTGTATCATGGCGTCCTCAAGAAAGTCCGAAGGACTTAAATATGAATAACCCCTTGCAAGCCGAAGGCGCAGCTCGGGGTTTCGCATCCTCCCCTCTCATGAACTACGTAGTAGTTCAACTTGTTACTCATCCACCCAAAACCACTTTTCATCTTGTTCAATACCTTGTTCCTTAAACAAACGTTTGATTTCATCTTTAAAACTTTCTATTTTATGGTGTTCCTGCTGATTTTTGATGTAATGAATAAGGTTATCTTTTTCCTGAAAGGAATAAGTCAACGCACAGTATTTTATTCCCCAACCTTTAAAATCGGGGAAATAACCCGACGCCTTCATCCATTTCGAGGAAGCAACTTTTATATCTCTTACATAATTCGCCAGTGCAACAGATGGATGCAAGTCCGACAGGATATGGATATGGTCTTCTATTCCATTAATTCGATACAATGTACATTTGTTGTTTTTGATAATTCCCCAAATGTACTTGTATAAACAGGAAACATGTTCCTGACAAATTGTCGCCTCGCTACATTTAGTCCGAAAAATAATATGATACAATATTTGACGATATGCCGACATTATAACATAAATATTGAACTACTACGTAGTTCTGATGATATATACGTCTTGCAACCCCGAGCTGCGCCTTCGGCTTGCAAGGGGTTATTCATATTAAACGCCTTCGGCGTTTCAGACACCATCCATCCCATTTTACACCCCCACTAATTGCTTAGTTACTTCCTGCGAAATTAGCCGTTTTACCCAGACCTTCCGGTCCCATAGCCAGATAGCCGGAATCGGCGTAGAGGTCGTGACCGGTGATGACGGCGGCGTCGTCGCTCAGTAAGAATGCCACTGTTGCAGCGATTTGGCTCGGCTCCTGCAACTGTTGCAAGAGATGATATTCGTTCCAAGCCTGAGGCGCGCTTTCGCGGGTTCCGTCGGATGTCGCCTTTGCCACCTCGTCCGTCCAGACCCATGCGGGACTAACGCAGTTGACGCGAATATCCGGCGCGAGGTCCATTGCCGCACAGCGGATTAACTGCTTCACCGCACCCTTTGCTGCGTTATACGTCCAGCGCAGAGGCTGTGCGATATGTCCCGATATGCTTGAGATACAGACAATCGAGCCTTTCTTCTGCTGGCGTTGTTTCACAAATTCGGCAATCATGCGCGCATAAGCCGCAGGTCCCGCCATGAACGAATGAGCCCAGTCGTCGTACGTAGCGTCCAGCGCTTTCGCCGTAAACGGGAACGCGTTATTGACAAGAAAATCCAACTCGCCGAATAACTCTCTTCCTTTCGACACGAGCAATGCCGGCGTATCTCTGTCGCCCATGTCGCAGGCGACGAAATGCACTTTATCCCCGTATTTCTCTTTGAAAGCGGCAAGCGTCGCCAGACCGGTCTGTTCATTTCGTCCGCAAAACACGACGCTTACGCCATCTTCGAGAAGGCGTTCCGTTATTGCTTTTCCTATTCCTCTCGAGCCGCCGGTAACAATCGCGGCTTTTCCTTCCAATCCTTTCATGATTATATTTACATTTAAAACTATTTCATCAGTTCCGGATAAGTGATTGAAAATATCAGAATCAACAATCCGATGACAAGCACGGCGACAGTTGTTGTGCCGGCGCCTTTCCATTCTTTCAACAGAATCCCCCACACGTTGCTAAACAGCACATTCAGCGACATCAGTATACACCACGAAAACGCCAGAAGCACCTCAGATGAACCCTCCAGAAAACTCTTTCCAACCTCCAGACCGAAGAACTGCGAATACCAGCAGATTCCCGCCAGAGCGCAAAACAACAGATTATTAATCCAGTTTGCCGAAGTTGTATAATCCGAAAACGTTTTGTTTTTAGTGTTTTGGAAAAGACAGTATCCGGCATTAACAACGAATCCGCCAAGAGTAACCAGAAATATCACAGGCAATCCGGCAAAAAGCGGGTCTACTCCGTGAGTCAGAGTGTAGTTCTTGATTTCTTTTCCGTAGTCCAGACCGAGAGCGAAACAGGCGCTCATCACGCCGGCTAACAGGGCGACCAGCAAGCCTTTCGTCAGCGCAAAGTCTTTGATAGCAGCGCGTTTTTCTTCCTCGCTCATGTTTTTAGCGCGCAGACTTCCGGCGTATCCGATAACCGAAATACCGGCAAGAGTGATACAAACGCTAATCAAAAGCACCAGTCCCGTACCTTGAAAAAGATTGTCGCCTTTCAACAGCGCCGGAATCAGCGTCCCGAAAGCGGCGCATGTTCCCAGAGCGATAGACTGTCCGAGCGCCACGCCCAGATAGCGCATACTCAGTCCGAAAGTCAATCCGCCGACGCCCCACAATGCGCCGAAAATGATGGACTTCAACGCTCCGCCCGAAGTCCACACATCAATCAGGCTGATGTCTTTGGGTACCGTCGCAAGCAAAGTCCCCAAAAACGGGAATACCAGCCATGCAAAAATACCCTGCACAAGCCAAAACGATTCCCACGACCATTTTTTTACTTTCTTTATCGGTACATAAGAACTTGCCTGTCCTACGCTTCCGATAGCAATAATCAATAAACCAATCAGTATATTCATATCTATATAAAAATTATATGTTAAACATTCATTGTTTTAAAACCGAAGGATTCAGTATGTTTCGAGGCTTTTTGCCAGCCAGGACATCCGCCGCGTTCTGTACGGGACGGGTTTTCAGTTCGTAGAGCGATTCTTCGGAATAATATCCCGCGTGAGGCGTCAGTATCACATTGTCCAACGTCGTCAGAGGATGATTTTTCGGCAGGGGTTCGGTCTCGAACACATCAAGTCCTGCGCCTCTGATTGTCCTGTTTTTCAGCGCTTCGATTAAGGCTTCGGTATCGACCACGCCTCCGCGCGCGGTGTTAATCAAAATAGCGTCCGGTTTCATTTTCGAGAGAACGTCGGCGTTTATCAGATGCCTTGTCGCCTCCATCAGAGGCACATGCACCGATACGACGTCGCTCTGTGCGATAAGTTCGTCGAAAGTAACCGCCATTATCTCCTCTTCGGTTTTGTAACCGGGAGCAAAAGCAATATCGGTACCGATGACTTTGTAGCCTATTCCACGCGCTTTCAGGGCGGCGGCGCGGGCGATGCGTCCAAGTCCGACAACGCCGAACACTTTGCCGGCAATGCGGTGTAAGGGTTTTACCGCCGTCAGTCCGTAGTTTCCGCTGCGTACCTGTTTGTCCAACACTACGATGCCCCGGTCAAGAGCAAGCGTGAGGGCTATTGCCTGGTCGGCTACTTCCTGATACGAGTAGTCGGGAACATTGCACACGGCAATACCTTTTTCGGTACATGCCGCAATATCGATACTGTCGACGCCAACGCCGTATTCGCTCACTACTTTGAGATTCGGAGCGGCTTCCAACACTTTCCGCGTAACGGGCGCATATTGTACCACAATGCCGTCGGCGTCTTTCACGACGGCGATAACCTCGTCTTCGGTTTTGCACTGTTTAGGCTTGTCTATCTCGAATCCATACTGCTCGGCGATGCCGCGTTCGAGGTCTATCTCTCCCAAGTTGCTGTCAAGAATTACTATTTTCATGGCTATTCTATTCAAAATCTTTCATGAAATTTCTCAGTTCCTGTTTTTTCGATTCGGGAAACGACAGATACGGGAACGTCATCAGGTCTTTTGCAAAAATACCCTTATCGACCAAAACAGCCTTCGTCGTGGCAAGGAAAGGCGAATAAATCCATAATATATCCATCATACGGTCAACCTTTTTCTGTATTTCGGCGAGAGTGTCGAAATCTTTTTCCCTTGCGGCTTTCACCCAGTTGGAAAACATTTTCGGAGCGATGTTTGCCAGTATCGCTACACAACCGTTTCCTCCCGACAGGATGTTGTATACGAAATTGTTGTCGTACGCGCTGAATACCGCGAAATCCGGAAATTCGGGTCTCACTGCCTTGAGAATATCAACGGTATGCCCCATATCGGGGACAGTGTCTTTTATACCTATTATATTACTGTGTTTGCGGGCGAGTGCGAGAACGGTTTCGGGTTTGATGGAATAACTCGTCCGGTCGGGAAAGTTGTAGAGATAGATGTTCCCTTTCACTTCGCTTGCTACTTTGGAGTAATATTCGAAGACGCTGTCGGCGGTCATGCCGTAATAATACGGACTGACGACGATTACGGAATCTGCTCCGCTGTCGAATGCAAATTCCGACAGTTCAATGGTCTCGGAGGCGTTCATGGTTCCTGTGCCGACAACGTATTCGGCACGGTTTTTGATTTGTGCGGCGGCGGCTTTAATCAGTTTCTTCTTCTCCGACAACGCGATGTGCGGAAATTCTCCGGATGTCCCGAAGACCGCAATACCATCTATCTTGTTCTCAATAAGATGGTCATACAATTTAAGACACGATTCGATGTCTATTTCAGTGGCATTATGTAATGCCGTTAGCGTAGGCGCTATATACTTTATCATAAGTATAACCTTTGTTTTTATTTAAATTATTCAACATTATATTTAAAATGACAATGTTTCCGAGGTTTATCCTTTCCACAGCCGGTTTTAAATATAATGCAAATGTATGAATAATTTTATTAATGCAAAATTATCAGTGGCTAAATCTTTTTTTTGGGCACACAGATGACACAGATTTTACAGATTTTCACAGATTTTATCAAGAAAAATCTGTGTAGAATTGAATTAAACAGAATTATGAGTGTCATGATGTTATTGCTTTTTAGGGGGTTCGGGGGT
>JAIRLF010000034.1 GCA_031259655.1 Prevotellaceae bacterium | reverse complement strand
AAATGATACGATGTGTAGCGGGAGACTTGTGCAAAGCTGCACAAGTCCGCCGACGGGTAGCGGGAGGGTTGTGCAAAGCAACACAAGTCTCCCGACGTGAGCAGGAGGGTTGTGCAAAGCAACACAAGTCTCCCGACGAGTAGCGGGAGGGTTGTGCAAAGCAACACAAGTCTCCCGACGTGAGCGGGAGGGTTGTGCAAAGCAACACAAGTCTCCCGACGAGTAGCGGGAGGGTTGTGCAAAGCAACACAAGTCTCCCGACGAGTAGCGGGAGGGTTGTGCAAGCCTTTTCGAGGGGCCTGAACTTTGATTTTTCTGATTTTGTCTGAACTTTGATTTTTCTGATTTTTCTGATTTCTCTGATACGACAAAATTCTCTTTTTATACAACAATCTTGAAATTTTAAATCCGACAAGAGTTATTAAAGCCGTCGGATTTTGCCCGTTAGGGCATTCATATCAATAGAAAACAAGATTACAAACAATCCAAAAATCTCCGTAGGAGATTCACAATCGATGAACGATAAATACTGTGAAACCCACTCTTAGTTCTTAACTTTTAGTTCTTAACTCTAAAAGGGTTACATATATTTCTATTGATATGAATGCCCTAACGGGCAAAATAGACCGGACAATGCTGTGGTCGTCGAGGGCGTCGTCGCTTCATTCGCATAAATAAATAAAAAACGAGACTGCCACAACAGCAGTCTCGTTTTGATATCTATCGAAAAAAACCGGTTACTTTATCGGATATCCGGGGTTTTGTTCGAGATTTAGATTCTTCGTCAGTTCGAGATACGGAATAGGGAAGAGTTTGGTATGATCGCCCGATTCGGTTATCTTGCCGGCATCCCAAGTATATTTCGACGGGTCGTTGAACGAGCCGAAGCGAATCATATCGGTACGGCGATGGTCTTCGAGAGCAAATTCACGTTTATACTCATCTTCGATATCCCGGATAGTTGGAGCGGCAACGGGCTGATTCCACGAGCGAGTTCTGACCTCGTTGAACGGCGTTGCAGCGTCGCCTCCGAGACGTAGCTGACATTCGGCTTTCATCAGCAGCACTTCGGCATAGCGAAATACTACAATGTCGAACATCTTGTTACCTTTCGCATTGTACAGGTCGTCCCAGATATTGTTTTGTTTGAGTTGATACTTGTTCCAGTCGTCAACGGCGTCGATTTGTAGAGACGCAATATTTTGCGTCTCCACGCGTCTCGGCGTAGATTATGGCGTCGTTGTGTGGGTTGTCGAGGGCGTCGAATTTGGAAAGCATTGCAAATAATATATGGAAGGTGGAAATTTTTGTTTTGTTGCGATTTATGCCACCCCGCCCTAACGGGCAAAATAGGGGGGCAAGGCATGCCTTGCCCCTACCGGCAATGAAACGTATGTTCAACGCTGTCAATTATCCGTAAATCGGCAAATATTTTGATTATAAAAAAGGTGAGACTCCATCACCTTATGCGGTGAGACTCCGTCACCTTATGCGGTGAGATTCCATCACCTTATGCGGTGAGACTCCATCACCTTATGCGGTGAGACTCTATCACCTTATGCGGTGAGACTCCATCACCTTATGCGGTGAGACTCCGTCACCTTATGCGGTGAGACTCCATCACCTTATGCGGATAAACAGACAGTAGACATCAGAATAGACGCAATATCCGGAAAATCCTCGCATAAGTCCCTGCGGAGAGTTAGTCACTTTTAGTTTTTAGTTTTTAACTCTCTTCAGAGTAGTATTCTTTTAATTTCGTTAGCATTATGCATCAGTTCTTTCAGTTTATCGGAATCTTTATTTTCGAGGCTTGTTCGGAATTCTTCGAGTTGTTGGATATAGTTATTAAGAGCGAAGAGTATACTGTCGGCGTTTTGGATAAAAATCGGAGCCCATGTTTCGGGGGAGCTTTTTGCGAGACGGACTGTCGAACTGAACCCGCTGCCTGCCATAGTAAAAATACTTTTTTCGTCTTTTTCGATATTCAGCACAGTCGTACCCAGAGCGAACGAACTGATATGCGAGATATGCGAGACGAAAGCGATATGTTTGTCGTGAATATCGGACGACATGTACGAAACATCCATTCCGATGCTTTGGTACATTTCGTGGATAAGGTTGAGCGCATAGTCCGAGCTGAGTTCTTTATCGCAGATAATAGTCTTTTTACCTTCGAAAAGATTGTCGCTTGCCGCTTTCGGTCCCGAAAATTCCGTTCCGGCAATAGGGTGTGAAGCGACATATTGCGCCCGTCGGGGATGATTTTTGCTTTCCAAACATATTCCTTTTTTAGTAGAGCCCATGTCTACGACTACAGTTCTATCGTTGTTTGCCGAAGCGATAATGTCTAATATTTTGACAATTGTTTTTCGCGCCGCGTTGACGGGAATACTGAGAATCACGATGTCCGACTTGCATACGGCATCTTCGAGCGGCAAGACTTCGTCGACAATGCCGAGCCACATTGCATCGCTTCGATGGATTTCATTATTGTCGACGCCAATGAAGCTTGTTCCGAATCCGTTTTTCCGTAGCGTCAGGGCAAGCGAACCGCCTATCAAACCAACGCCAACAACTGTAATTGTCATTCTTAGTAGTATTTTTATTTTCGTTTGAAGTTTCTGTTATAAGCCGGACAGTCCGGTTCTTTGTAGAATATTTTGTTAAAATGCCATGACAGGAACAGTTCGTGCGTTCCCATCCTCGAGATAGTCGCGAGGTCGCCCGCGCCATAGTCGAACGAATATCCAAGCCGGATTTTCGGCGTCAGATTTGCGCCCACAAGTATCGCAAACTGTTTATTCAGCCTGTACATTCCGCCGAGCCAAAACCTGTCGTTATACACTGCTCTCTTTACGTTTTTGAAGAAATAGACAATAGCTCCGCCTTCGATTCTGTTGACATTGTCGTGATAGGTGTACGACACTGTCGGTTCGAGGCTTACGCCGTTCGAGATATTGAACCGCGAGGAGGCGTATGTCCAAAAGTTCATGCTATGGTCTCTGAAAAACGAATTAACGGCTTCGTATTTCAGCAAATGGCGAACCGATGCGCCTATTTTCAGCGGACCTTTAAATTCGAGCCCGAAATCGAAATTGGGATTGTATTCGCTGTATTTCGAATAGCTCAATGCCATATCGGCGCTTTGGTCGAGCATATCGGGGGAGACATGGCTGTTTCTGTTCTGCAAATATCCGGCTAAACCCAGCGCCAAGGACGATTTGTCGCCGATGCGGATATAATATGCATACGCTAATTTTGCCGACCAGGAAGTCAAATATCCGATTTTGTCGGTATATAAAGCCAGTCCTACACCCGAGCTGATATCGTCGACGTATGTATCGACCGAAATTACGTTGGTAATCGGCGCTCCGTCGATACCAAGCCATTGCGCTCGACCGTGCAAAAACACTCCGGTCGAAAAACTGTTCCCTGTAGCGCCGGGATTATAAATCGATTCGTTGAACAGACGCTGCGACAAATCGAAATCGCTTTGGGATTTGAGCCTGCCGCCGACACAGACAATTAGCGCTATCATCAAATATTTCAGTTTCATTGTATTCTAATTTAAGTGGCAAATATACATCTTTATTTTGAGTTGATGTTTCGATTATCAAAAAAGTTTCGCAGGATATCCGATAACTGTTCCGATTCCAGCAAAAAACCGTCGTGTCCGAAAACCGACGAAAGTTCGGCATATTGCGAATTTGGAATGTGATTTTGCATAAATTTTAGTTCGGAGACAGGGAACAAAATGTCGCTGTCGATTCCGATTAACAAAGTTTTGACGGTCAAAGACGAAAGCGCTTTTTCGACGCCTCCTCTCGAACGTCCTGCGTTATGACTGTCGAAGGCTTTCGATATTACAACATACGAATAGGCATTAAACCTGTCGGCAAGTTTTTTCCCCTGATGCCGTTCGTACGACGCGGCTCTGTCGGCAAATATAACATCGTCGTTTGCTTCGTATTGGGTTCTGTTATATCCGTCGTAGCTCCGGTAGCTCAGCAATGCTGTAGCCCGCGCCGCTTTCAAGCCTTCCAGTCCGCCTTCGGGAGTGTTGTCGAAGTATGTTTTGTCGGCAAAAATCGCCATTCGCTGGGATTCGTTAAATGCGGTAGCCCAGGGAGTAACTCGGCAATTGGTTGCTATAAGGACAAGATATTCGATTTTATCCGGAACAGCAAGCGCATATTCAAGCGCCTGAAATCCGCCGATAGAACTTCCTATGACCGCATATATCCGGTTGATGCCCAAATGTTCTCTGAGTTTATTGTGTGCGGCGACCATGTCGCGTACGGTTACATGAGGGAAATCGCCGAAATACGGTTTTCCTGTCTTGGGATTAAGAGAAAGAGGTCCCGAACTGCCGTAACACGAACCTGTAATATTTGCGCATACAACGAAATAGTCCTGTCCGTTAAAAAACTTGTCCCCGCCGACCATTCCTCGCCACCAATCTTCCGCATCCGAATTGGCGGTTAATGCATGACATATCCAAATGACTTTGCTTTCGGCGGTTAATGTCCCCAATGTATGCCAGGTTATTTCGAGATTTTCCAATGTCCCGCCTGTTTCCAGCTCGAACGGTTCGGTGAATGTGATATGATTTGCTTTCATTTTTTGGCGGTTGGGATATTTGTAACAAAACTGATATCGGGGATTCTTTTTCCATCGGCAGGAGAAATTTCAACTTTATAGCCGGTTTTGGGTATCCTGTTTGTTTCCATAAAAGTGATGATAGCCCCTGCACGCTGCTGTGCAACAGTGAGCTCCTTTTCGTTATCCGAATGATAGAGCGAGATTATTGCTTTGTATTCCGGATTGTTTTTCAGAGCTTTTGCTATGCAGGCAAGTTCACCCGAAATTTCGGGCGAAAGCGTCGATTCGTTTGCCGGAAACGACAGGTTCGGCATGGGGATTTTATTAATTTCGTTCAGCGGCACAAGATAAACGTCTAATGTTTGACCGATTCGGCTTGCATCAGCCTTCCACACGGCATAATAATAGAAATAGTCTTTCAATGTTACGCTGATGGAATATTTGCAGTCTTTCCTTATGTTGAACTCATATTTCCCTGTTTCGTCGGTAGATACACCGACTTCCTCGTCGTCGATATTAAGGTTTTTGATTTCGACATTTGCCATAACTCCCTGATTCGACATGACGTCCTTAACATTGATTACTCCGGCGCGCATATCCGGTTTGAGTTTAACGGAATAGTATGTCTCGGGAAATGCGGCATAGTCGCCGAATTTGACGAGTATGTTTTCTTTTATATAGTTTTCTTTGTATAATTCGATGTCAACATTTTCGAGCGCCGGAGTAACGATACGGTACTTGCCTTCGTCGAGTCTCGACACTTTGGCGGTTTTAGTTTTTTCGTAAGCTGTTATTTTGGCGTCGATGAGTTTATCCGAAAAAGCGTCCTGTACGGTTATATTTACAATCATTTTGTCAAACAGGACTACGTCTTTTACAATCGTTTGACCTTCTGTGTTGCCGGCGGTGTTAATGTTTTCGAACAGTTGCGAACCGTTTTTTATTGCATAGTTGACATTATACAGACCCTTGTTCGGCAGCACGACAGTGTATTCTCCGGTTGTCGGATTACTGTTCGATTTGCCGTAAAGCGCAGAAGTATAAGCGTCTTTGATTGTTATTTCGGCGTCGACGGGTTTGCTGTTTTCGTCTTTCAAAACGCCTTTTATTACGGTATAAGGTTTGTAAACAGGCGCGCCGTAGGAATGTATCGAACAGGCGGCGCTGTCGATTCCGGCTCTTGTGACGAAAATTTTGCTGTCTCTGTAGTCGATGACGGGAGTAAATTCGTTGTATTCCTTTACGGTATTGTCAATTGGCGCGGGCGCAGTCCAAAGATTTTCACCTGTCAAGGTAGAATAGAAGATATTGTATTTTTTCTTCTTTTTCTCCGAAGGTCTGTCGGTCGAAAACAGCAGAGTCTCTCCTGTCGGCGATATGTACGCGTGTTGTTCGCATCCGACGCTTATCGGCGCCGGCAAAATCTTAGGAACCGACCATCCCGAAATGTCAACTTCGGAAGAGTAGATGTTATAACAATTGTTTTCGAGCCCGTCACGGGCAAAGTAGATAGTGAGATTGCCGGCTGAAAGCGAAGGCGATATCTCGTTCTTTTCGGAATTGATTACCTGCGAAAGAGCAACCGGTTTCGACCATGAATCCCCGTTTTTTTTGGAATAAAAAATGTCGAACCCTCTGGCGCCGGGGAGGTTTGCGCTGAAATACAGCGTTTGTCCGTCGCAGGTCAGGAACGGAGTTTTCGCGACATAACCTTTGATGTGCTCGTTGAACGAGTCTTCGCTTACTCCCGCCTCCCATGTTCCCGACGAGTTTTTTACAGCTTTATACAGAGCGTGTTCCCCCGATTTTTCGGCGGTATAGTACATCAATGTTCCTTCTATGTTTATCGCGATGCCTGTAACATTCTCTGTTTGCGCTTTCGCAACAGACGAAATAAACAGAAGCGATATAAGAACATTTAACAAACGTATTTTCATCTTCTTACAATCTGTTTATAAACCTAACACTTCTTTCATAGTATAAAATCCCTGTTTTCCCTGTGTAAATTCGGCGGCGATGACTGCTCCCAATGCAAATCCGTCGCGGCTTTTCGCTTCGTGACGTATGCTGATTATGTCAATATCGTTCTCATACCTGACGGAATGCGTTCCCGGAACTTCGCCTTCGCGAATAGCGGATATGTGTAAACTGTTCGCTTCGTTCTCTAACGACCATTTTTCGAGATTGATATGGCTCAGAATGTCTTCGGCTAATGTTACCGCTGTCCCGCTTGGCG
>JAIRLF010000264.1 GCA_031259655.1 Prevotellaceae bacterium | reverse complement strand
GATTATAAGGCTTTCAGCCTTAATCTGACGACGAGGGCGACGATTTGTAGAGACGCAAAATATTGCGTCTCGGCGTCTCTACACTGGACAATGCTGTGGTCGTTGAGGGTGTCGATTTGTAGAGACGCAATATTTTGCGTCTCCACGTAGATTATGACATCGTTGAAAACATCGTCGAAAACATCGTCGAGGAGACGCAATATTTTGCGTCTCTACACCGGACAATGCTGTGCTCGCCGAGGGCGTCGATTTGTAGAGACGCAATATTTTGCGTCTCCACGGCGTCTCCACGGCGTCTCTACATCGGGACAATGCTGTGGTCGTAGAGGGCGTCGATTTGTAGCGACGCAATAGCATTGTTGTGTATTTTTAGTTTTTAACTTTTAGTTTTTAACTCTCGAAGCAGCGCATCATTTTCGTCCGGAGTTCCGACCGTTATTCTGATACAGTTTTTAATTACAGAGTGGCGGTTTCGCGTAACGATTTTCATCTCGATTAGTTTAGAATATATTGTGTTAGCGTCGTCGACCTCGACTAAGAAGAAATTAGCGTCGGAACGATAGAGTTTTTTAATCAGAGGAATTTCGGATAATTCTTTTTGCAGTCTTTGTTTTTCTTCGAGGATAATCGATTTGCGGTTCAGAAACGCGTCTTCGTTATCAAGCGCTTCGAGAGCGGCCATTTGGTTTGGTCCGCTGACATTGTAAGGCGCTTTCACCTTATTATAATAAGTGATAATTTCGGCGTTGGAATAAGCGATTCCGATTCGCGCCGAAGCCAGCGCCCAGCTTTTACTGAACGTTTGGGCGACAATCAAATTCGGATATTTGTCGATATCGGAAATCAGCGATTGTGAGCCGGCAAAGTCGATATAAGCCTCGTCGACAAACACTATGCCTGCGAAATTCTCCAGAATAAACCTGATATCGTCCGGATTCATCAGGTTTCCCGTAGGATTATTCGGCGAACAGACGAAAATTACTTTCAGCCGCTCATCGTCGAAAAGAGGCGTCAAAGCCGGCAAATCTATCTGAAAGTCATTCCTTAGCGGGATTTCGAGCATTTCCACCTCGTTGATTGCCGCCGACACCTTATACATGCCGTATGTCGGGGGAAAACTCAAAGCCCTGTCGATTCCCGGACGGCAAAAAATCCTGAACGCCAAATCTATCACCTCATCGCTACCGTTACCGACGAAAATCTTGTCGTCCGGAACATCTTTCAACCGGGCAAGTTTTTGTTTCAATTTGTTTTGGTAGGGGTCGGGATAGCGATTCAGTACGCCGAACGGATTTTCGTTCGCATCGAGGAATATAGCATCGTCGCCTTTAAATTCGTCGCGCGCGCAGGAATACGGTTTCAGAGCGACAATATTTTTTCGTATAATATTCTGTAGAATAAATTCTTTCATGTCTTTGTGTTTTAATTATTTTTTCAAATCGTTTAATCGAATCGAGACAGCATTTTTGTGAGCGTCGAGCTGTTCGGCGGCAGCCATAATCTCTATCGCTCTGCCTATATTCGCAATTCCTTCGGCGGATATCTCCTGAAAAGTGATTTTTTTGATAAAACTGTCTAACGATACGCCGCTATAATTTTTTGCATATCCGTTTGTCGGCAGAGTGTGATTCGTTCCGCTCGCATAGTCGCCGGCGCTTTCGCAACTGTAATTGCCGATAAACACCGAGCCGGCATTGACAATCTGTTTAGCGACCTGCCGCGCGTCGCTGCAAGCCAGTATCAAATGTTCGGGAGCATATTCGTTGCTCAGGTCTACACATTCGCCGATATTGTCCAGAACTGCTATACGCGAATTTTTGAGCGACAGGGCTGCGATATCTTTTCGCGGGAGCGCGCCGAGTTGAACCTCGATTTCGGCAATCACCCTGTCGGCGACGTCTTCGTCGTCCGACAAAAGTACGACTTGACTGTCGGCGCCATGCTCAGCCTGCGACAACAAATCCGCCGCGACAAAAGCCGGATTACAGGTTCTGTCGGCAATTACCAGAACTTCGCTCGGACCGGCAGGCATGTCGATAGCCACGCCCAAGGTCTGCGCAATCTGCTTCGCCGCAGTAACGTATTGATTACCGGGTCCGAAAATCTTGTCGACCTTCGGAATCGTTTCCGTTCCGTAAGTCATCGCGCCTATAGCCTGAACGCCTCCAACCGAAAATATCCTGTCGACGCCGACATAAGCGGCAGCGTACAAAATCGCAGGATGTATTCCGTCGACGCACGGAGGAGTGCAAATGACAATCTCTTTGCAACCCGCTATTGTTGCGGGAATTGTGAGCATCAAGACCGTCGAAAATAACGGAGCCGAACCGCCGGGGACATATATCCCGACACGCTCTATCGGACGGCTTTCGCGCCAACAGCGGACGCCGCCAACCGTTTCGACCACTGCCGGCGTCTCTCGCTGGCTTTCGTGGAACTTGCGGATATTTGCCGCCGCTTGCGATATCGCCGTTTTCAATTCTGTCGACAGGCGGTTTCCGACGCCGGCGAGTGTCTCTTTGTCGACTTCGACCGATTCCAAAGCCACTTTGTCGAACTCCAAAGTGTATCGAATCAAAGCTTTATCACCATCGCGTTCGACAGCCGCAAAAATCTTTCGCACAAGTTCGTCAAGCTCTGCCGCCGGTTTATTCGGGCGTTTGAGGGCTTCCTGTCTTTTTTCCTTGTCGGGATACAGTATTTTTTCCATTAGTCAATGATTTACAAGACCATTTTTTCGATAGGAATCACCAGTATTCCTTCAGCGCCGAGGGCTTTCATTTTATCGATGATGTCCCAAAATTCATCTTCTTTGACGACCGAATGTATTCCGCACCAGTCTTTTTCGGCTAACGGAACGATTGTGGGACTTTTCATGCCGGGTAAGAGTTTGGTGATTTCAGCAACTGCCGACAAAGGCGCGTTCAGAGTGATGTATTTGTTTTCGGATGCCCGTAATACCGATTTGATTCTGAAGACTAATCTGTTTAATATCGATTTCTTTTCTTCGCTCAGCTTTTTGTTCGAAATCAACACCGCCTCGCTTTCCACAACCACTTCCACTTCTCTCAATCCGTTCATCAACAAAGTGCTGCCGGTGCTCACGATATCGAAAATTGCATCCGCGAGACCTATGCTCGGGGCGATTTCGACGCTGCCGCCGATTTCCTCTATTTCGACGCTGATGTTTTTCTCTGCAAAAAAATCACGCAATATCGAGGGGTAGCTTGTCGCCACTTTCTTGTTGTCGAAAAACGACAAATCCGTATATTCCTCATCTTTCGGGATTGCCAGCGACATACGGCAACCGGCAAAGCCTAATTTCTCGACCGTCAACACGTCCTTTTTCTTCTCCCACACTTCGTTTTCGCCCAAAATCCCGACATCGGCGACGCCCTGTTCCACATATTGAGGGATATCGTCGTCGCGCAAAAACAGCACTTCGACAGGGAAATTACGCGCCTCGGTTTTCAATTTGCCGTTACCTCCTGGTAACTTGATTCCACATTCCTTGAGCAGTTCCAAGGATTTTTCACTAAGCCTTCCGCTTTTCTGAATTGCAATTTTCAATTTTTTGTCCATATACTTTCCTGTAAAAATAAACCCGCCGATGAATCGGACGGGTTTATCGTTCCGTAAACAATCATCACCCCATCCTGTAAAAGACAAAGATAAGCATTAAAAAATGATGACAATGACAATGTTTACTTTTACACATTTATTAATCATAAAAACGCCGCAAAGGTAATATTTTTTTGTATAATCAACATCTTTATCTTTTACATAATTGATGCGATTCGCATAATTGACACATTTTTTGACAGTTCGGGTATCAATTGCTTTTTTGATACGCTGTTCGGGAACGAAAACAATGCAGGTCTTTTTGATACATTCGGCATCCACTTCTTCGGCTGTAGTTGTATATCCGCATGATACAATTCAGCTACACAGGTCTCCCGTAGTAGTGCAACGACTTTTTTTGCGATTTCCATTTTATCGACGCTTGTCAAAGCATGTCGGACGACGCTTCTCAAAACATCGTCGAAGGAGGTTTCGGGCAAACACTACGTATAAACTTTATCCGGCATTTGATTATGACGCGACACGATAAACGATAAACTTGCCGGCGTCGGATGTTCCTTGTTTGCACCTGCTACTTTGTTAATATACATCATTTTAGAAAAAATATTTTCTGTTAAAGAAAAAATATTATAATTTTGCACCTTGTTTATTTTGTTATGCTTAAAACGTTCGAGAAATATATACAATTCGGCATGTTGATTTTAGCATTTGCATTTTCGATTTTGGATGCGAAGGCTCAAGAAATTTTGATGGGTCTGAACGAAAACATCAATGTGCATCATCAGACAACAACTAAATCGTTAAAAACAAAATCACTGTCAAATCTTGAATTGCCTTTTGTCGATGATTTCTCAAAGCTCGGACAGTTGACCCCGAACCCGAAACTATGGACGGAAAACCGGTCGGTATATGTCAATATCTCGTATGCCATAAATCCTCCTACTGTGGGAGTTGCAACATTTGACCCCTTCGACGGCAAAGGCAAAGTATACGACAGAGCGGCAAATTCTGTTTTTGCGGCGGATACTTTGACCTCCGGCTCTATTCGATTGAACTATTCTCCCGCCGATTCCGTCGGTCTCAGTTTTTATTTTCAGCCAAAAGGTTACGGCGATATGCCCGAAAGCGCTGATATTCTTATTGTAGAATTTTATTCCCCTTCGGATAACATTTGGAGTACAGTGTGGAGCGCTTCGGTCGTTGCCGATAACAAAATCGAAGTATCAAACCATTTAACTAACACTACGTCAGTTATCGAAGATGACAGTATCGGATTCAGGTTTTTCAGGTCGAATATTAAAATCGAGGACAGCAAATATTTGATGAACGATTTCAGTTTTCGGTTTATTAACTATGCAAGTATAAATATCCACCCGAGTTTTCCCGGACGAAGCACTGCTTCCGACCATTGGCATATCGATTTTGTCTATCTTGATAAAAACAGGACGGAAAACAATCCGAATATCCCGGATATAGCATTATCGGGAATACCAAAACGCCTGACAACCAATTACGAAACCATTCCCGCAAGGCATTTCGAGTTCGCAAAAGCCGATTTGTTCGATAATCCGATGAACTTGGAACTGAATTACACAAATTTCGGATGGGGTACAAGAAGCGTTACCCGTAATTTCCGATTGCGCTCTCTTTATGGAACTTCGGGCAGAACACTGTCCTATTCGGCGGGCGCCGAAAACATTCCTGACGGAAGCACAATCAATTTGTCTTATGCAATTCCTCGATACGAATTTTCGATTGCCGGCGATTCGGCGGCAATCGAAGTGTTGAGTTGGATTGTTACGGACAACGAGCCTTCGGATTTTAGAGCGGCATTGCGCTATAACGACACTAACAGAATTGTTTACGAGTTTAAAGACTGTTATGCATACGACGACGGAACGGCTGAAAACGGATACGGACTTTTCGGCAACGGCTCGTCGATGGGAAAAGTGGCGGTGAAATTCCGTACTTACATGACCGACAGTCTTCGGGGAGTGTACATGTATTTCAACCGCGCAGTAAACGATGCTAACGCGAACCACAAATTTGTGATTGCCGTTTGGACCGATGCCGCAGGTGTTCCCGGCGAACTGATTCACAGCGAAACCGGCGGTAGCCCCGTGTTTCGGGACAGTCTGAACAAATATGTTGCGTATAAATTTGCAAAACCTGTCTATCTCCCCGAAGGTGAAACATTTTACGTCGGATGGTTGCAGACGGACGACGGTTTTTTGAATATTGGATTTGATAGAAACCGTAATTCGAAGCGCAACACGTTCTACAGTTTGGGACAAGCTTGGGAACCTTCGGTTTTCGACGGCTCATTGATGATACGTCCGATATTTTGCCTCGCCGATTCGCAATTTCCTCCCGACCATGTAACGCTCGACAATAACGACGTAACAAACAGGAATATCCGGACTTTTAAAGCATATCCAAATCCTGCGCGAGGAATTGTCTATCTCGAGGAAGAAGGCGATGGCGTTCCGTTAATATCTTTAAAAATAGAGCTCTATGCTCTTTCCGGCGAACTTGTCAAAGTGTTCGAGAATGTGTCGGGAAATATTGACGTTACGAATATTACGTCCGGAATATATCTCATGAGAGTGTGGAACGCCGATAGAACTATAAGAGAGGTTAAAAAAATTATTGTCGCAGGACAATAATTCATTGAATCGGGAGATACTTTTTTTGAGCTTCTGTTCTCGTGATAGCTTCGAAATGCCACCATTCGTTTGATATGCCTTTGAATCCGGCTTTTCCCATCACTGTTCTCAACAATTTTCGATTCTGTACCTGTTTGTCGGTTAATTCTCCGGATGCGAGGTATTTGGATTCGTGTTTCGGTTCCGCCAGCGCTCCGAGGAAATCTACGGGAGTACCCATGTCCAATTCCTTATTGTCGCCGTCCAGGATACTTACATCGACAGCAACCCCGTAAGTGTGCATACTGATTCGTTGAGGGTTGGCGACATATCTTTTCATCGGCGTGTCTTTCACCTTGTTCCACATGGTTTCCTGCGCCCATTGCGGACGGGCGGCGTCGTACACAATCAACGTGTAATCGGGATTGTCTTGTTTGAGATATTGTTGCGCTCGAACGAGTTTTTCAGCCGCTTCAGGTTGTAAGTATGCTTCGCGCAGAGACTTGTACATTTGTTCGCCGACGAAATTAT
>JAIRLF010000080.1 GCA_031259655.1 Prevotellaceae bacterium | reverse complement strand
ATACAAGCACCCAGTAAAACTTTTGCCTTATATCTCGACCGTCGGACAATATTTCCCAACTCAAACGAGGATTGGAAATATCTATTACAGGATTACTCAGGTTTTCGCAGCGGAGATTTGTTACCTCAACCGGAACCTTTTCTACGCAAGCAGTAAATAAACTTGCGAACACGCATAATGTTAAAAATTTTTTCATGTTGTCTTTTTTTAAATTTATACTGATTCATAATTAAATATAATTTCATTATTCTAAAACTGTCGCTCCGGTCTCCCCTTGCGTACTGTCATTAAAATCTGCAATTCCATAATATTTTTTTACCTTATCGATTTTTGCCAGCGCTATTATTGTGTCGGCATGGATAATAGAGATATTTTCCGATTCAATGATCTTTGTGAAAATTTCGTAGGCAATCAACTCTTCTATATCATAATCGTCTCTATACATATAACCCCTTACATATTGATTGACAAATTCGCAAAACTCAAAGATGGTAACAGCCTCATCCGCATGCTGCAACAGAGTTTTAAACCGTTTGAATGAATCCGAACTTTTTGCGTAGTACAAGATTTTAAACATGAGATATTTCGGATGTTTCTTGAAACATTCGTTTAATTTTTCGTCATATTCTTCAATCGAATAATCACTGTACTTTAATTCAAGGTATTTTACGAACGGAATATCACCCAGTTCCTTTTGTATTTCTTCCAAAGCTTGCTCCGTTTCATCGTAGCATTTATCTAAAAACTCCTCATATATTTCGGACAACCTTTCGCTGCTGCATCGCTGCACACCTTGAAAAAGCGCATTTGGCGTATCGAACATGTTAATAATCTCTGTTTTAAAATATGTTTGTAAAGTTTTAAAATATTTGACAATCTTATTTTCATCTATAGTGATAACGGTTTCGAGTATAACATCCGTCAAAGCGCGTATAGTGGTGAGCTGTTTTACTGTTGCCATGAAGTCGGTTGTTTTGCCCACTTCGGCTAAAGCATCTGTAAAACGTGTTTTCAGTTCTTCGTTATCCAAATCCTGCAACTCGTCCTTCAACTGTTTATACTCTTCCTCCGCCGCCTCGTAATCATCTTTATCGTAATCATCTTCATCGTAATCATCAGAATCTTCGGATGAATCAATATATGTATAATTATCGGGTCCGGCGAACGTTTCCAGATTCTTAAGTATTTTGTTTTTCTCCGATTGGGTCTCATATTCGGTATTTATATAAACAGGGTTTCCGTTTTCGTCGCCGCAACGTATCTCTATATAAGGAATAGCTTCGTTGTCTTCTTCCAACAAATATTGGGTGACACGAGTAAAACTGGAGACAGGATGAAATCCATATTCTTCGGCATATTCGATAGCGGCATAGATAATATTGTGAGCCAATGTATACGGAATTTCCTTAAATTTAAAAGCTTCTTTTTCGAAGTTTTTTAACATCTCTTGAAATTCTTCCTCCAAGATATTATAGTCATATAACGACACCCTAACCCCCAAACACATTAAATCGACCATATATAAACCAAAAGTCACATTTCCGGAAGCATGCTTGCGGACAATAACAATCATCGATTCACGTGCCTTTTCCCATTTTTCTGATATATAACATTTGTATACAGGCAGATTACGCGCCCGTTTCCGGATATAATTTTCCGGACTTAACTGATTCGATTGTTTATTTTTCTTTTGTTTAGACATATTATTATTTTTTATTTATTATTTTATATCCTTGTTTTTGACTCCGTAATGTTGGGCTATCAATGCCATTTTCATCAGCCATAGTGTTAACATTATACCGTCGGCAGCAGGTAATTGATATTTGTTTTCATATTTATACATTACGCCTTCGAAAGCAACTACTTTTTCGAGAGTATGGTCGCCTCCAAATAAACAGTATTTCGCATAGCTATACAAAAAATCCATAAATTCTATAATTGTGATGGGAGCCTGTGTTTCCGACAAAACGGTTTTCAATTTATGATGCAGCTTGGGGACGCTCGAATACCGCTGTATTTTAAGCATCAGATAATCCGGATACGCTTTCAGATATTGAAGCGCTCTTTTCTTGAACGCCGATTTGGATAATTTTTTGTTGTACCTTAAATCAAGATAATATATAACCGGAATATCGCCTATCTCTTTACGAAGTTTTTCAAGTATCGGAGTTATATCTTCGATATCGGAGGTTAACTTCCGGATGTATTTCCAGTATGTGTTCCGCAATTTACTTTTATCGGCATCTTCCGACAAACCTGCGAAATATGAATTTGGAAGCTCAAATATGTCGACAATATTTACATCGAAGTCTTCGGTAAATTTATCGGTAAACTTTGAAACTTTTTCTTCATCAACAATGCTCTCTATTATAACATCCGCTATAATACCCCCCTTGTCAAAATATTCCCACTGTTCCTGCGGGTTGGAGGACTCCGGCTTCGTCCTTATAAATTGACTAAAACATGCTTTTATTTCTTCCGGGGTCATTTCTTTATACGAGAGTTTCAATTTCTCATACTCCTCTTTGCGTTTTTCCTGTTCTATTTCTTTCCTGCTTTTGCGCACTTCAGGGGTTTTATATTTCCCCAAACTGATTAAATTGTTCAGATGCGCATGTATCCGTTTTTCTTTCGCAGCCGAATCGTACCCTCCGGAATTGGTATATCTGGGATTCCCGTTTTCATCCCCGCAACGTATGTGTATCAACGGAATATCTTCGGTGTCTTCTTCCAACAGATATTGGGTCACACGAGTAAAGTCGGCAACAGGATGAAGCCCAAATTCTTCGGCAAATTCGATACCTGCATAGATGATATTGTGCGCTAATTTATACGGAATTTCGATGAACTGAATTTTATTGCGGGCTAAACCTTCATGCATTAATTTTATCGTCGCTTCCGGTACATTATGCCTGTATATCGTATCTTGAACTCCCTGACACAATAAATCAACAATATAAATGGCAAATGTCACCTTTCCCGAAACATGTCTGCGCGAAATAAAAATTGTTGCTACCTGTACATATTTCCAGTCTTTGTTTACCCAACATTTGTATATCGGCAAATTACGCGCCCGCTGACGAATGTAATTTTCAGGACTTAACCGATTCAATTGCCTGTTCTTCTTTTGCTTGGACATGTTTATCTTTCTTCTGTGTCATTCATCCTTGTTTTCGGGTGCAAAAGTAATAAAAATTTATCTTATACAATGTTTAATTATTATTGGGGTCGATTTGCATTCGTGCATACGTGTCTTACATTCGTGAATACGTGCATACGTGCTTACATTCGTGCATTGGCATTGTAGGGGCGTATCGCATACGCCCTTGTTGACCTTGTTGGATGCCTGTGTATTGTCATGGCGAAAATTTTAACCGCAAAGAACGCAAGGGCATATGCAAAGAACGCAAGGTCAAGGGCGTCGATTTGTAGAGACGCAATATTTTGCGTCTCCATGGACGATGCGACAATTTAAAATCTCCCCCCATTTCGGATTTCTGATAAAAAATTTGTGCAGTAAAAAAAATGTGCTTACATTTGTGTTTTAAATGAACGGCGAGGTCTTAAGGTATAACACAGTAAATAACAGTATGTAAAATATATAAAAAGTTTAGTTCTTATGGAAAAAAACACAAATAATGTTTCGAGAAGGCAGTTTTTGGGCGCAGGATTAGCTACAGCAGCTGCTTTTACAGTTATTCCGCGTCACGTTTTAGGTGGAAGCGGATATATCGCGCCAAGCGACCAAATTACGCTTGGATTTATCGGTTGTGGAATACAGGGCAGGAGTTTGCTCAGGAGGTTTGCGAATCGTACAAAAGTGATTGCCGCATCCGACGTCGATTCCCGTAAACTTGAACTTTTCGAGACCAAAGTAAAAGAGGCAGCCGAAAAAGCCGGCTTGTCGGTCAAAGGGTTCAAAATGTACAGAGATTTCAGGGAATTGCTTGCAAACAGGAGTATTGATGCAGTAGTGATTGCAACACCCGACCATTGGCACGCTATCAATCTGATAGAAGCGGCAAAGGCAGGTAAAGACGTCTATTGCGAAAAACCCTATTCGCACAGTATCGAAGAAGGACGCTTGATGGTCAAAGCTATCGAAAAGTACAAACGTATTAATCAGACGGGTAACATGCAACGTTCGCAGAAAGGTTTCCGCAATGCCTGCCGTCTGGTAAGGAACGGTCACATCGGCGATGTCATTGAAGTCAAAGTAAGTTGCGGACCTCCGCCTGTGTCATACGACCTGCCCGCCGAGCCTGTACCCGATTATCTCGACTGGGAAATGTGGGTTGGTCCGGCAGTATTCAACCCCTATCATTCCGAACTCTCGCCCCCGGTAGAACAAACACACTATCCTAATTGGCGTCTTTATAAGGAATACGGCAACGGTATGACTGCCGACTGGGGAGCGCACATGTTCGATATTGCACAATGGGGGCTCGGTAAGGACGACAGCGGACCTATCGCCGTCTATCCTCCCGATAAAGACCACAAATACTTGACGTTCGAATATGATAACGGCACACTGATGACGCACGAAGAGTTTGGACGCGGATATGCCGTCAGATTTATCGGAACAAAAGGAATTGTCGACATAAGTCGCGGCATGTTTGAGACCTTACCCGCCAACCTTGCTTCGCACGAATTTACGGATAACGAAATAAAACTGTACGAGTCCGACGACCATTACCAAAACTGGCTCGACTGTATCAAATCGCGGAAACCGACAATCAGTACGGCGGAAATCGGTCATCGTACGGCTTCCGTCTGTTTCCTCGCGAACATTTGCTACGAATTGCAGCGTCCTTTGCACTGGAATCCGGCTAAGGAAGAGTTTATCAACGATACCGAGGCGAATAAAATGCGTTCGGGGTATGTTAGAAAACCATGGGTATTAAAAGTGTAATCAATAAATATAAAACAAATGAAAACAGTCAAAAAAATTTTCGTTCTATTCCTGATTTTTTTAATATCGAGCGATATCCTCAATGCCAAAGACCCGATAAAAGTACTTGTTTTGACAGGTCAAAACAATCATAACTGGCAGGCGAGCAGTGTAATACTTCAAAAATACTTGAACGAGAGCGGCATATTTGCCGCCGACCTTGCCGTATCGCCCAAAACAGGCGAGGACATGTCGTCGTTCTGTCCCGATTTTTCGGCATATAAAGCTGTTGTTCTTGATTATACCGGCGATTCGTGGTCGGAAAAGACCAATAAGGCTTTCCTTGAATATGTAAACGGCGGCGGCGGAGTAGTCGTATATCATGCTGCCAATAACGCTTTTCGCAACTGGAAAGAATATAACGAGATAACAGGCTTGGGCGGTTGGGACAACCGTAATGAAACAGACGGTCCATACGTTTATTTTCGTGATGGTAACGAAGTTAGAGATACTACCCCCGGACCCGGAGGCAGTCATGGTAAAAAACATGAGTACAAAATAGCCCTCCGCATCAAAGACCATCCGATAACCAAGGGTTTACCGGAAATATGGACTCACAGTAAGGATGAACTGTACGACCGTTTGCGTGGTCCTGCAAAAAATCTCACCGTTCTGGCTACTGCCTGGTCCGACAAGGAAACAGGCGGAACAGGTCGCGACGAACCTGTACTGATGGTAATTAAGTGGGGTAAAGGACGTGTTTTCCATACCATACTTGGACATGTTGGCGCCGGCGACGGTCCTTATCCTGCGGTAGAAGGCGCGAGTTTCATTGTCACCTTCCTGCGTGGAACGGAATGGGCTGCAACAGGCAAAGTCTCTCAGGGTGTCCCCGACGATTTTCCCTGCAAATAAATTGCAATTAATTAATTAATTTTATGTATAATATAAAAATAAAAATATGAAAAATGTTTCTTTTGCAGTGGGTTCGGCTTATACAGCCTTGCTTGCTTTTGTAATTGTCTGTATCGACAAGTTAATTATGGGGTACATGCCTGTCGGTAGCGAGAAAGGATTTACTTATATCGCGTTCGTGGCATGGGCGGTGTATTTTTTCACCGGTACCGCCAAAGACGGCATACGCGCCGCTATTGGATACGTTATCGGTATTGCTTTTTCTATCGGTATAGTTAAACTTGCCGGTTTGTTTGCATGCACGCCCTGGTTCAGCGTCCCGATTGCGGTGTTTATTATTGTTTTCTTTGTGCTGTATTTAGACAAGGTTCCATGGGTAAATTATATCCCGTCGATGTTTGTCGCATCGGGATGTTTTTTCGGGATAATCAATTATGTGCCGGGCGCGGGGGACAATCTTTGCTCTGCTGTCATGGTAGAACTTATCTACGGATTCCTCGGTTTGCTGTTCGGATGGATTACTGTCGCAGGCAAAGGTTTGTTGGCTAAACTGTTTGATAAATAGTGTCTGCCCGCCGAAGGCGTCGAATATGAAACTTTAGTTCGACGTAGTCAATAACCCCGAGCAAGCGTAGCGCAGCTCGGGGTTATTGCTAACCCTCTCGAGCAACCCTGTAAGGACTGTAAGGGGTTGTCGAAGTGGTTGTTGAAAACGTCGTTGATGTTGTCGTCGATGGCGTCGCCATGTAGGGGCGTATCGCATACGCCCTTGTTGACCTTGTTGGATGCTCGCGTATTGTCATTGGGCGTATTGTCTTGGGGCGTATGCGATACGCCCCTACCGGCGGCATTGTCGGTAATGACGATAATGCCATGTATAATCGACCCGATTGTTTGGGACGTTCCGGTGTGGTAGGGGCGAAAAATTTTTCGCCCTTGTATCATTGGCGCATGATTCGGGCGCCCCCCACGTAATGACATTGTTGACGCATGATTCGGGCGAAAATTTTTTCGCCCCTACCAATTCGACGATACCATATCACGTAGATTATACGGTTATTATGTGGACATCAAGGACGTCGTCGAAAACGTCGTTGATGAGACGCAATGAGACGCAATGGAGACGCAATGGAGACGCAATGGAGACGCAAAATATTGCGTCTCTACGTCGGACAACGCTGTGGTCGTCAATGGCGTCGATTTGTAGAGACGCAATATTTTGCGTCTCCCACGCGTCTCCACACGTCTCCTCGTGTCTCCACGCGTCCCCCACGCGTCTCCACGTGTCTCCCACACGTCTTCACACGCCCCCACGCGCCTCCACACCCCCATTCTTCTCTACAATCATTAACACTCTTCCTTTTCGTCTAAAATCACAATACTCCTGTATCTCTTTGCTTTACACAATTAACGTCTGTTAAATTATGTTAAATCTTAAACCTTTGTATGCTCAAATAAAAAAATATGTCTTATCTTTGCATCAATTTTTTGAACGAGATGTATTATTGATCACAGAAAGAGAAAAACAGGCAAAATGAAATGTCGTTTAACACATAAAAAGCTCGCTGCGGAAACAGTAAATTT
>JAIRLF010000021.1 GCA_031259655.1 Prevotellaceae bacterium | reverse complement strand
AGATTGATATGGCTCAGAATGTCTTCGGCTAATGTTACCGCTGTCCCGCTTGGCGCGTCTTTTTTGTGTATGTGGTGGATTTCTTCGAGAGAAACAGAATATTCGGGGTAGTTTTTCATCACTTCCGCCAATTTTCTGTTTATGTAGAAAAAAATATTTACTCCAAGACTGAAATTGGACGAATAGATGAATGCGAGTTTCTGTTTTTCGCATATCTGTTTGATTTCATCCAATTTATCGAGCCAACCCGTTGTGCCGCACACTACAGGAACTCCAAGATTCAATGCCGTGGACACGTTGTGAAAAGCCGTCTCAGGTACGCTAAATTCAATCGCTATGTCCGACGATTTAAATGCGTCGGAATAAATGTCGTTTGTATTGTCTTTATCTATTCTGATTGTTATCGAATGTCCCCGTTGAAGAGCAAAACGCTCTATCGTCTTACCCATTTTTCCATACCCTATTAACGCTATCTTCATCTGTTTCAAATACTAAAGCAATTATTATATTAATTATTATCAATGCAAACTTAAAGGTTTTTTTCGAAATACGCTATTTTTTTGACGGAAGTAATAAAACAACGGTCATTAAGAACTAAAAACTAAGAACTAAAAATTAAAAGTGCGTGGTACGACGTATGCGATATGTACCCTCACGCGACCCGCTTTCTCCGGCAAACAAACTTGCCCTGCAAAATTTCTTACCTGAGAGCGGTAAATTTCGAAAACTTTAACCGCAAAGAACGCAACGATATACGCAAAGAACGCAAGGTCAATGGCGTCGATTTGTCGAGACGCAATGAGACGCAATGAGACGCAAAATATTGCGTCTCTACACCGGACAATGCTGTGGTCGTTGAGGATGTCGATTTGTAGAGACGCAATATTTTGCGTCTCATTGCGTATCCACGTAGATTATGGTGTTGTTGTGTGAGTTGTCGAGGGCGTCGAATTTGGAAAGCATTGCAAATTAATATTTATTTACAATGACGCTTTTCGTAAATGACATATTTTTAACCACAAAGGCACAAAGCTCACAAAGTTACACAAAATCTTAGGCTTTGCCAATAGAATAGAAAACAAGAGTTAAAGAACGGCTGGCGTCAGCCACTCTTAGTTCTTAGTTCTTAGTTCTTAACTCTAAAAGCGTCAGCCACTTTTAGTTCTTAGTTTTTAGTTCTTAACTCTGAAAGCGTCAGCCACTTTTAGTTCTTAGTTTTTAGTTCTTAACTCTAAAAGTTGCATCTATCAGAACTCCATTTTCGACATGGTAGAATCGTTGATTTGTAGTTACGGAATTTAATCCTCCCAGATGTTTGATATAAGGACCCAGTTTGATATAGTTAAAATGACATATCGCACAATTATCGGGGAGGTTTGATTTTCCGGAGTACCAACCTGTTTTCACCGTATAGTTTTGTTGCAGGAAAGCGGCAAGGCGTCCCACCTCATGCGGCGCCGAGTCGCCGCCCATAAAACAAACGCATGTTATTGCGTTTTTGTATTTTTCGAGTAATTCGGCAAGTACGTTCTCGTCCAATATTGCGCCTACGTCTTCCATAAGGTACGGACTGTGACATCCGTCGCAACGATTAGGGCAATTTGAAATATTGAGCGCCAAAGTTACCTCATCGGGTATTTCCTGAAAGACAAGGTCATAGTTGACGAACCGAAGCATAATGACGTCTTGCAGCCTCCTCCTGCCTGCTTTGCGAAAAGTTACTTACCCGTTTCATATAGCCGATTATACGGGTCAGATAATCAAGATTAAGGCTTTGACATACCGGACACGCCGTCAATCGCCGTTTGTCGATATGTCCGCAATCGTTGCACACCATATTCGGGATATTGAAAGTAAAATAATTACATCCTTCCAGGGTAGCAAGTCGCAGTAAATGTCTGTATTGTTGTTTGCTCAGATGTTCGTCGAGATTGAGGTGCAAAGCGGAGCCGCCTGTCAGATGTTCGATATATTTTCGTCCGTGTAGACGGAATTTATCGGCGATGTTCAGCGAATCGTCTTCTACCACATAAAAATAGCTGTTGTAACAATCGCGTTTCGAAAAGTAGCCATCACGTTTATCCCATTTAGCATGTTTGACGCCAACATTTTCCGCCGGAATCATTTCGCAGTTAAACATAACGTCTTTTGACCGGTATTTTTTGTTATATTTCTCTATCAAACCGAGTATTTGCTGCACAAACTCCGAATATTTGGGATTATCGTTAATTTCGATTCCCATAAATTCGGCGGCTTCCACTAATCCGTTCACGCCTATAGTCAAATATTGCCTTTTCATGTTGATGTATCCGGCATCGAACAGCGGCAGCATTCCCTTTTCTTGCATATATTTAAGGTTTTCGTTATATGCCAATTGCACTTTATGAACGAGGTCGACTATTTCTTCGAGAAAAAACTGATAGTAAGTTCCTTTGCGTAAAGCATGTTGAATGCAACGGTTCAAGTTTATTGTCAGCACGCTTTTCGAGCCGGTCGAAACTCCGCCGGCGCCCAGAGTGTAGCTGAAGCCGTTGTCCTGTATTTCGTTACGAAGCCTGCAACAACTGCTCAACGAGTCGGCATTGTCGCTCATATATGTGAAAAACGAATGTCCTTCGGCATACATTTCGGCAGTGAAATCGCCGTATTCTTCATCTTTGACGTCGCCGTTTTCGGACAACAGCGCCATGGTTTCGACGGGAAAAGTCAGAATCGACTTAGTCCGTTCCTTATTAAACCATTTCATGAATCGCTTTTGCAACCAGTTCAACGAATCCCAATCGGGTTTGCTGCCGTTGGGAAAAACAAAATTTTCGAACAGGCTGTCGAAATAATATCTGTCGTAATACGAAATATTCCAAAATACCGCCTGAAAATTCCTTGCTCCCGTCGGTTGATTGATAGAATATACTATTTGCTCGAAACAGTCGGTGATTACCTTGTCTAATGTCCGTTGTTTTTTCGACAAATCGACGACCTTTTCAGGATGCAGATAATAATCGTTCCCGTATTCCAGCCCGACAAAATAGTTCATATACATCAGAAATTCGGGCGTAGCGCATGCGCCGCTAAGCATACTCGACACCATGAATACCATATTGATAAACCCTCCGCAAAACGATTTCAGATTCGTCGGCGCCTTCGAATTTCCTCCAATAGAAATTGTTCCGCCCGTCAACCATGGATACATCGTGATGCTCGCGCAATAGTTAGCAAGACTTGTTTCATCGTTTTTGTAGATGAAATGATTGTTCAACAGGTCGATATACCTGTCGGCAACTTCTTTGCCATACATTTCTTTCAAACGGTCGGTGAGCATCCGGCGATTCAAACGGATGAAATTCGATTTCGGCAATTCTCCGATAAGCGTAGCCATATTTTTGTTTTCGACATTGGCATTTGCATCGTATTTGCTGCCTGATGCGGCGTTTGCAGCATCGCAATAATCCATCAGGAAATTGAGTTTATCCAGAGTTTCCCTGTCTTCCAGATGCTTTTGCCGGTACAGCATATACGATTTGGCAACAGCATAATACCGTTCTGCCATCAGGGCTATTTCGACCTGATTCTGTATCTCTTCGACCGTAATGTCGTTTGTTATGTTTACTCTGCTCAGGATATTGGTGATAACATCCTGTGTTGCAAAACTGCCTACCGACAAAAACGCTTTCGATACTGCGCTTTTTATCTTTTCAATCGAGAAAACCTCTTTTTTCCCATCCCTTTTAACAATAAATACGTCCATAATACATTAATACATTTTCAAAAACTCGTTTTGAGTGCAAAGGTATATGCTTTTTTCTATCCCCTTGCAAAAAGTTATTCAAAAGATATGCACATAAACTAACGCGACATTACTTTTGGATTGTGGATTTTGGATGTTAGATTGTTGTCATAGGGCGTCGTCGTAAGGGCAAGGCATGCCTTGCCCTTACACCACCATCACCACCATCACCACCATCGCCATTACTGCCGTTACCACATCGCATTTCAATATTGGTGTTATCATCGCCCAATAACATGATTATCCCGTGTATATTTTTTATTTCGTGCCACAACACATCAACAATAATTCCCAATGGCGATAAATTCATTTTCCCATCAACGATTTCACCAAACACACATTCCTTGTTTTGTACGCATATTGTCACAAAATACAATCCCGCCTGCGAATAATCGTATCCTTTCAGCGAATGCTGCGACGGTGATGAATGTCGGGGTTGTAATGCATTGTTTTTAATTTTCTTCCTTATAATAGATTTTGTAAAATTTACCGTTTTCGTCATGCCGTGTTCGATGAGGTTTCGGTTGCCGTGTGCGTAGATATGGAAATTTGTTATTCCTGAAACAACATGTATAGAAAATGGCGATTTTCTATACATATCGTTTTCCATATGCATAGTTAAGGCGATTATTTTATACATGTT
>JAIRLF010000383.1 GCA_031259655.1 Prevotellaceae bacterium | reverse complement strand
GAGTTTGAAGCCGCCGGAATCAAGTATCTTCATCTTGTCGATTTGGACGGCGCAAAGTCTAATCACATTGTAAACCACAAGATTTTGGCGCAAATCACAAGCCGGACTTCTCTTAAAGTCGATTTTGGAGGAGGTCTGAAAAGCGACAACGACTTGCGAACAGCTTTCGACTGTGGCGCATGTCAGATAACTGCCGGAAGCGTCGCCGTCAAGAACCCCGAAATCTTTCTCGAATGGCTCTCAAAGTATGGCAACGAAAAAATCATCCTCGGCGCCGACGCAAACGACCGCAAAATATCTACTCACGGATGGACGCAATGTTCGTCCATCGACGTCGTAGACTTCATCAAACAACACGAAGCCAACGGAATTAAATACGTTATCTGCACCGACATCAGCAAAGACGGAATGTTGCAAGGCGCAGCGACAGAGCTTTACAGCGATATCCTGCGCGAAACATCGGTGAATTTGATAGCAAGCGGAGGCGTTTCGTGTATTGACGATATTATTAAACTCAAAGCGACAGGTTGCGAAGGCGTTATCATCGGTAAAGCCATATACGAAGGCAAAATCGATTTTAGATTGTTGATTTTAGATTGTTGATTTTAGATTGTTGATTTTAGATTGTCGATTTTAGATTGTCGATTTTAGATAGATTGTCGACAAATTGAAAAACAAACACTCATGCGTCAGCCAACTCTTAACTTTTAGTTCTTAACTTTTAGTTCTTAACTCCTACAGTTCCAGTAATCCTTCGGGGATTGTTGTGTATATAAGTTTTTTACGGAGTTCGAGTTTTTCAATTCCGTTGAGAGGAATCAGGACTTGTTTTCCGTTGATTACAATTCCGACACATGGATTTCCCGGGTAATCGAAGACCTCTTCGACTTGCCCTAAATTCCCGAGTTTAGAATCGATAACAGTAAATCGCATTAAACTTGACGGTTCCGATGCGGATTCGTGCAAAATCTCCGGTTGTGAGAACATTTTTTTCCCGACAAGTTCTTCGGCAAGCTCTTTCGATTCCATATTTTCGAAAATGATTTTCACCCTTTTCCCATGCGGTTCGAACAGTTTAAAATAAAAAGGAACCCATAAACCGTCGATACGGATAAATACGGGTTCCCCACAGTTTTCAAATACAGGCTCGTTGATTTTAGCAATCAGTTCGCCGCCTGCACCAAAAATTTTAAGTACTTCGCCAACAAGCATTGTACTTCACTTGCCAAATTAAGATTCCGGAGTTTCGGCAACTTCCGCATCGGACGGTTCTTCCGTTACGGTTTTTGCTTCGAGTTCGGCCATTTTCTTTTTAGCGAGTTCAGCTTCTTTAGCTTCTCTCACTTTGCTTTCGGCTTCGATGCGCGCGGTTTGTTCGCTACGGGCATTTTGTTCCAAATTAATCTTTTTGGCTTGCACTTTCGCATCTTTTTCAGCGACCCATGCATCGAACTTTGCGTCGGCATTTTCTTGCGTCAAAGCGCCTTTTTTAACACCTTCGAGAAGGTGTTTTTTTAACAAAATGCCTTTGTGCGAAAGAATCAGGCGACAGGTGTCTGTCGGCAAAGCGCCTACTCCCAACCAATACAAAGCTCTGTCGGATTTTAGTTCTATTGTAGCAGGGTTCGTGTTAGGGTTGTATGTCCCTATTTTTTCGATAAAACGACCGTCTCTTGGAGACCTGCTGTTCGCTACTACAATGTGATAATACGGATATCCTTTTTTTCCGTGTCTGGCTAATCTAATTTTTACTGCCATAAAATAATCATTATTAAGTTAATAAACTTATCATCCTTATCTCGTAAGGGTGTGCAAAAGTAGTAATAAATTTCGGAACACAAAAAAAAATCGAACAATTCTTTTGCCGATTCCTTAAAATAGTCTAATTTTGCAAAAAAAATAATGAAACATTATTGTATAAACAATTATTAAATAGATAAATATAATTATGAAAAGAAAATTTGCGACACTAAACTCAACTTGTGTTCCCATATCGATAGAAAATATCGACACCGACCAAATCATTCCCGCGCGCTTTTTGAAAGCCACAACAAGGGAGGGTTTCGGGAAAAACCTTTTTTGCGACTGGAGATACGACAAAGAGGGAAATCCCGTATCCGGTTTTCCATTGAACGAGGCGAAATATTCGGGCGAAATTCTGGTCGCAGGGAAAAATTTCG
Organism: Prevotellaceae bacterium; assembly: GCA_031259655.1. GTDB lineage: Bacteria > Bacteroidota > Bacteroidia > Bacteroidales > UBA932 > JAIRLF01. Next base: position 2,168 of record JAIRLF010000383.1, on the reverse strand, counting down.
GATGCGGTTCGAGCAGGGAACATGCAGCATGGGCTATTCAGGATTATGGCTTTAAAGTCGTTGTATCAAGCTATTTTGCCGATATTTTTAAAAATAATGCTTTAAACAATTTTGTGTTACCGGTTTTGGTCTCCGACGAGTTTTTGAAAGAACTGTTCGACGCAATTTACGGCAATCCGGCGACTGTCGTTACGATAGATTTGGAAAATCAGACCGTCACAAACAATTCGACAGGAAAGTCGGAACGGTTTGATATCAACGGATATAAAAAAGAATGTTTGTTGAACGGATTTGATGATATCGACTATCTTTTGAGTAACAAAGCTAATATCGAAAAGTGGGAAAAAGATAGAACTGCAACATGTTAAACGTATCGAAATATGGGTAAAACGTATCAAAAAATACTGATTGTCGCAGGAGTTGTATTGGCGCTTTTTCTGGCATGGTATTTCAGGGCTATTGTCGCATACTTGCTGGTTTCCGCTATATTGGCTCTTGTCGGCAGACCGATAGTCGTTTTTCTTGCTAAAATCAAAGTCGGGAAACGCAATTTGCCGCGCTGGCTCTGCGCTTCGGTGGCTTTGTGTACGATAATGTTTATCCTTTACCTGTTTTTCTACTTTTTCATTCCTCTGATTGTCTCGCATACACAGACTTTGACAAATATGAATATCAACGAAGTAGTCGTGCTATTGACCGACCCTTTTGTCCAATTGGAGAAATTTATTCAGGAAACATTTTCCAACTCCGATTTTTCGTTCAGCGCATTGCTTTTTGAGCAAATAAAGCCTATTTTCGACAGTTCGGGCGTTCTGAGTTATTTCGGGTCGATAACGAACTTTATTGTATCTATGGCAATTGCTATTTTTGCGATTTCGTTCATCACGTTTTTCTTTATGAAAGAAGAAAATCTTTTTATCGAAGGCGTAGTGATTTTATTCCCTGCTCAATACGAATCGGGAATACGACATGCATGGAACAATGCGACGAAACTTCTCATGCGATATTTTATCGGCGTGTTTTTCGATATGATTTGCGTGATGACGGTCTTGACACTCGGGCTTAAATTTGTTGTAGGACTTGATTTTAGCACTGCAATCCTGTTAGGGTTTATCGCCGGAATACTGAATGTCATTCCATACGTAGGACCTTTAATCGCAGCAATTATCAGTATTGTGGTGGTAATCGCAAATATCGGTATCGACATATTTTCGCCCGAAGGCGAATATTCGGGGATATTTTTGAAAACCTTCGGCGTGTTTGTCGCTATGAAAATATTGGACGACACGGTTTTCCAACCTTATATTTTTGCTAACAGCATCAAAGCGCACCCCCTGGAAATCTTCCTGCTAATCCTGATTGCCGGCAATTTTGCCGGAATAACAGGAATGCTTATCGCTATTCCTACTTATACAATATTCAGGGTCTTTGCGAAAGAGTTCTTAAACAGATTCAGAGTTGTACAAAAATTGACGGAAAAAATTTAAATCGGAAGACGATAAAGTTAGGAGTTAGGAGTTAAGAGTTAGGAGTTAAGAGTTTGTGTTATATTGCTCACAATGACGAAAAACCGACTTTTGATACAGCCCCATAACGCCTCAAAAAGATTTAGCCCGGATTAGACATTTGTCTTTCCCATAAACAGATAATGAAGTACAACAAAAACGCAACCTGTCCGAACTTTTAACTTTTAGTTTTCAACTTTTAGTTTTCAACTCCCACTGTGTTCCGTCTTTTGTATCTTTGACCGTAATACCCAAGTTATTCAATTCGTCGCGGATTTTATCCGAAGTAGCAAAATCTTTGTCGACTTTTGCTTTTTGTCGGAGGTCGAGGACAAATTTGATGAGATAATCTGTTAATTCCGTATTTGCTTTTTCTTCCTTTTTCAGTCCTAAGATGTCGAATATCACAGTAGTATATAACTTTTTGAGCGATTCGATAGCATCTTCGGTCAGAACATCTTTTCCTTCGTTCACCGAATTTATTATACGCACGCCTTCGAAAAGTATGGAAATAGCGATAGGAGTGTTGAGGTCGTCGTTGAGGGCGGCAAAACAGTCTTTTTCCAACACGCTGACGTCGACGCTCGACGTCTCCGCCGGTTTCAGCGAATTTAGAGTGTCGAAGGCTTTCAACAGCCGGTTCAGCCCCTTTTCGGCGGCTTG
>JAIRLF010000197.1 GCA_031259655.1 Prevotellaceae bacterium | reverse complement strand
ATTTTCTTATTCATCGGATTTGTTATCCTGATTTTTCTCCAGAACGGCTACTTTTTTCACCAGTGTATTAACATTATTCCACAAATCCGGCAAATTGCGGAACACGGCGAACGAACGTTTGTATTTCGAGGCTTCCATAGCCGGAAAGCCCAACATTTGCCTGTCGTCGGGAATATTATTCGAAATTCCGCTTTTTGATGCTATAGTAACCCTGTCGCCTACAGTCAAGTGTCCAATGACGCCCGCTTGTCCCGCCAAAACACAACTTTCGCCTAATTTCGCAGATCCCGCTATCCCCGATTGCGCCGCGATGACAGTGTTTTTGCCGATTTCGACGTTGTGCGCTATCTGTATCAGGTTGTCCAATTTGACGCCCGAATGGATGATTGTCGAGCCTATAGTCGAACGGTCGATAGTGGTACATGCGCCGATTTCGATATTATCCTCAATCACAACATTTCCGATTTGCGGAATTTTCTTGTATTCGCCGTTTGCCTGAGGAGCGAAACCAAAACCGTCGGCGCCGATAACCGCTCCCGAATGTATGATGCAATTAGCTCCGATAACGCATCCCTGATAGATTTTTGCGCCGGAATAAACGATTGTGTTATCGCCGATTGTAACATTGTCGCCGACATATACATGAGGATAAATCTTGACATTGTCGCCGAGTTTCACCCCTTTGGCGATATACGCAAAAGCGCCTATATAACAGTTCTTTCCCCGTTTCGACCGCCACGATATTTTCGAGGGATATTCGCATCCCTTTTTGTTTGCCGCTTTTGCCGACTCGAACAGACCGAGAACTGAGGCTATTCCTTCGTATGCATTGTCGACGCGGATGATTGTCGGAGCAATCTTTTCTTTGAGTTTATAATCCTTATTAAGCAGGATTATAGATGCTTTTGTGGTATATACGTATTTTTCGTACTTCGGATTGGCGAAAAAACACAGAGCGCCCGGTTTTCCCTGTTCAATACGCGCCACTCCCGTTACTGAGGTCGAAGGGTCGCCTTCGACTACGCCCTGTAAATAATTTGCAATGGTTTCTGCACTAAACATATTTTTATATTGTTTCATATATTAAAAATTTGTAGAATATACGTTTTATAAAATTTTTGAGATATCCAACTGATACGGCGTATTATGCCGGCATGTTGAGTGGAATTATTTGCGCTCATTTTTCCATTTATAGAGCCTTGTTCCACACAAGTAGGATGCGCCCAATACATCTTAAACACGTTTTCATTAATAAGGTCATTATGCCAATGGTCAATTACTTTGTCGCACTTGTTTTGTTTTAACCGGTCGATTATATTTTTTGCCGCAGTATTATCTATAAGATATGCTCCGGCGCATCTTCCGTATGATGCTTCATAAAGGCGTTTATCTTTTTTGATTACTTTTCGAGGAGGAAACTTCAATGTCGAATTTTCGAGTGATATAAAAAAACCGGATTGCAATGTCTGTGATTCTACAACAATTTGTTGGAGATATTTCAAAAAATGTTTCGAAAAATAAGGGTCGTCTTCCAGAATAAGAGCTATTTTATCTCCTCTACGTACAATTGCTTCATAGAACATAATATGGTTTAAAGAACACCTGACAGCGCCTTGATTCATAATCCTGTGAATATCTTCAACAAAATAAAACGGAATCAATTCATCGGAATCTTTATCTAAAAGTTCAAAATCAAATCCATATTGTCTTCCTAAGATATCGTATAAACGTTTTTCATGTCGCTCATATCCTTTTGGCGCATGGACAACATATACATGGTCTATCCCCAATTCTTTTTCCTTACCCATAAACAGTAATATTTAATTTCCAAAAAGCGAATTAACAAATTCTTTTTTATTAAAAATCTGAAGGTCGTCGATACTTTCGCCTACTCCAATAAATTTCACAGGGATTTTAAACTGGTCCGAAATGCCGAGAACAACCCCGCCTTTCGCCGTTCCGTCCAGTTTAGTGAGAGCCATAGCTGTGACGTTCGTCGCTTTGGTAAACTCCTTAGCCTGCTGGAACGCATTTTGTCCGGTCGAACCGTCGAGTACCAAAAGCACTTCGTGAGGAGCGTCGGGAACAACTTTGCGAATAACGTTGCATATCTTCGATAACTCGTTCATCAAATTGACTTTATTGTGCAAACGCCCTGCCGTGTCGATTAAAACGACGTCGACATTGTTAGCTACGGCGGATTTGACGGTGTCGAAAGCAACGGAAGCAGGGTCGGCGCCCTGTTTCTGCTTGATAATCGGCGCTCCGGCTCTCTCCGCCCAAATCGTAAGCTGGTCGACAGCTGCGGCGCGGAAGGTGTCGGCGGCTCCCAAGTATACTTTTTTACCCTCGTTTTTCAGCTGGGCGGCAATTTTGCCGATAGTCGTGGTTTTCCCGACCCCATTAACGCCGACAACTAAAACGATATACGGCTTTTTCGAGAAATCGAACGGGAGTACATTCTCGTCCGAGCCGTTTTCTTCGAGGAGAGCCTCGATTTCTTCCCTGAGAATCAGGTTTAATTCTTCGACGTTCATATATTTATCGCGGGCAGCCCGCTTTTCGATGCGTTCGATTATTTTCAGAGTTGTTTCGACGCCTACATCCGACGATATCAGTATTTCTTCGAGATTATCAAGAACTTCATCGTCTACTTTCGAACGTCCGACTATTGCTCGGGACAGTTTTCCGAAAAAACTGTCTTTCGTTTTCTTTAATCCCTTGTCCAAACTTTCTTTTTTCTCTTTCGAAAAGATATCTAAAAATCCCATAATGTAACAGTTTTTAAAATTTATTCTTCTTTTTCGTTACCCGATTGCATCAGGTAACTTTTCATAAACCCGTTTAAATCGCCGTCGAGCGCCCCTTGCGTATCCGAGGTTTCGTAACCTGTTCGCAAGTCCTTAACCATTCGATAGGGATGCAGTACGTAACTTCGTATTTGCGACCCCCATTCGATTTTGCGTTTTTTGCCTTCGAGTTCGGCGGCTGTTTCACGCCGTTTGCGCAATTCAAGTTCGTAAAGATGCGATTTCAGTATTCGCAGGGCATTTTGCCGGTTGTCGAACTGCGAACGTGTTTCTGTGTTTTCGACAACAATTCCGGTTGGGATGTGACGAACGCGGACGCCCGTCTCGACTTTATTGACGTTCTGCCCGCCGGCTCCGCTCGAGCGGTATGTATCCCACTCCAAATCTGCCGGATTGATGTTTATTTCAATTGTGTCGTCCACAGCAGGCGACACAAAAACCGATGCAAACGAAGTCTGCCGTTTTCCCTGAGCGTTGAACGGCGAAATGCGTACCAGACGGTGAACTCCGTTCTCGGATTTCAAAAAGCCATAAGCCAAATCGCCTTCAAACTCTATTGTAACGGATTTTATTCCGGCATCGTCTCCGTCGAGGATATCCATGACGGTGGTTTTGTAGTTGTTACGTTCGCCCCAACGCAGATACATCCGCATCAGCATCTCCGCCCAATCCTGACTTTCGGTGCCTCCGGCGCCGGAATTAATTTTCATTATTGCGCCGAAATGGTCTTCTTCTTCACCCAGCATATTGCGCATCTCGAGGTCTTCTATCTGCGATAAGGTGTTGTGATACTGTGCGTCGACTTCGTTTTCGGTCTCGTCGCCGGCTTCTTCCTTCGCGAAATCGAACAGTACCGACAAATCGTCGAGCGCTTCCGCCGCTTTGTCGAAAGCAACAGTCCACGATTTCAACGAGGCAACTTTCTTTAGCTGTATTTCAGCCTCTTTAGGATTATCCCAAAAACCGGGCGCATGTGTCTTCTGCTCTTCTTCTTCCAGTCGCATTCGTTTGACATCGACGTCAAAGACACCTCCTCAGGATTGACGCTCGCTCGCTCAATTCCTTAATCTGTTCTATGTTAATCATTTTTATTCCTTAATCTTTTTGACATATTCGGCGGCAAA
>JAIRLF010000178.1 GCA_031259655.1 Prevotellaceae bacterium | reverse complement strand
GCGGCAAAACAGTCTTTTTCCAACACGCTGACGTCGACGCTCGACGTCTCCGCCGGTTTCAGCGAATTTAGAGTGTCGAAGGCTTTCAACAGCCGGTTCAGCCCCTTTTCGGCGGCTTGCAGGGCTGCGTTCGAGAAATCGAGAGTACTTCTGTAATGAGCTTGAAGGATAAAGAAACGTATTGACATTGGAGTATACGCCTGTTCCAGCAATGGATGAGCGCCTTTGAAGAACTCTTCGAGCATGATGGAATTTCCCAGCGACTTTCCCATTTTCTGTCCATTTACGGTAATCATATTGTTGTGCATCCAATAGCGGCAAGGCGGCGCGCCGTTAGCGATTTGCGATTGAGCGATTTCCGACTCGTGATGAGGGAACAGCAAATCCATTCCTCCGCCGTGAATATCGAATTTTTCGCCGAGATATTTTCGTCCCATTGCCGAACATTCGAGATGCCAACCCGGAAAACCTTCGCTCCACGGCGATTTCCAGCGCATAATATGTTCGGGTTGCGCCTTTTTCCACAAAGCAAAATCGACGCTGTTACGTTTTTCTTCCTGTCCTTCGAGATTATCCCGCGTGGTTGACAGAAGGTCTTCGATTACCCGTCCCGAAAGTTGCCCGTAATGATATTGTTTATTGTACTTTACCACGTCGAAATACACCGAGCCGTTGACCGTGTATGCAAATCCGGCGTCGAGAATCTGCTGCACCATTTCGATTTGCTCAATGATATGCCCCGAAGCGTTCGGTTCGATACTTGGACGGCTGACGTTCAACAAATCCATCATGTCATGATAACGGTCGGTATAATATTTGGCGACCTCCATTGGTTCGAGTTGTTCCAAACGGGCTTTTTTCAGCAACTTATCATCGCCGTCGTCGGAATCGTTTTCGAGATGTCCCACATCTGTGATATTCCGGACATACCGGACTTTATATCCCGAAAATTTAAGTTGTCGGAACAATAAATCGAAAGTAATCGCCGAACGGGCATGTCCCAAATGCGGGTCGCCGTAAACTGTCGGACCACAAACATATAAACCCACATTCGGCGCATGTAGAGGCGTAAACTTTTCCTTTCGCCTTGAAAGACTGTTATATAAATATAGCTCTCCCATTGTAATCAATTAAAAAAATCGGGCAAAGATAGGTATAAATTGCGAATTACACGTTCAATTCAAATAAAAGCAGTACTTTTGCGAATTATTTTATAGGAAAATTATGACGTCAAAAGAAATAAGGACAACTTTTTTGAATTTTTTTAAAAACAAAGGGCACGAGATAGTTCCTTCTGCGCCGATGGTCGTGAAAAACGACCCTACACTGATGTTTACCAATGCCGGAATGAATCAGTTTAAAGATATTTTTCTGGGCAACGAAACCGGGAAAGCAAACCGGATTGTTGATACGCAAAAATGTCTCAGAGTTTCGGGTAAGCATAACGACCTCGAAGAAGTTGGTCACGATACATATCATCATACTATGTTCGAGATGCTTGGAAACTGGTCGTTTGGCGATTATTTCAAGAAAGAAGCAATAGACTGGGCATGGGAATTGCTTCACAAAGTGTATGGTATTCCGGCGGACAGGTTGTACGCCACAGTTTTCGAAGGCTCCGAAAAAGAAGGTTCCGAAAAAGATACCGAAGCTTTCGACTTGTGGAAACAGTATCTTCCCGAAAATAGAATCCTGTTGGGAAATAAGAAAGACAATTTCTGGGAAATGGGCGATACCGGACCTTGCGGACCGTGCAGCGAAATTCATATCGACTTGCGCCCCGATGCCGAACGCGCCGCAACTCCCGGCGAATCGTTGGTAAACAAGGACAATCCCTTGGTTATCGAGGTTTGGAATTTGGTGTTCATGCAGTTCAACCGCAAAGCCGACGGCAGTCTGGAATCGCTTCCCGCAAAACACGTTGATACGGGGATGGGGTTCGAACGCTTGTGCATGGCGCTGCAAGGCGTGACAAGCAACTACGATACCGACATTTTTCAGCCGCTTATCGGAAAAATCGCCGAATTGTCGGGCAAGAAATACGGCGACGACAAAGATTCGGATATTGCAATGCGCGTAGTCGCCGACCATCTGAGAGCCATAAGTTTTTCGATTGCCGACGGTCAGCTGCCATCCAATGTGAAAGCAGGATACGTCATCCGTCGAATATTGCGAAGAGCTGTGCGTTACGGATATACCTTCCTCGGATTCGACAAACCGTTTATCTGCGAATTAGTCGGGACTTTGGTCAACGAAATGGGCGGAACATTTCCCGAATTAGTCAAACAACAGCAACTGATTGAGAAAGTTATCCACGAAGAAGAATTGTCGTTTTTGCGTACGCTCGAGATAGGAATCAACATGCTCGACAAATTGGTTCGCGAAAGTAAAAAGCAGAACAAGAAGCAAATAAACGGCACGGATATATTCACGTTATACGATACTTACGGATTCCCGCTCGACCTCACGGAGTTGATTCTCAAAGAACATGGGCTGCAAGCCGACAAAGAAGGATTCGATTTGGAGATGCAAAAGCAGAAAAACCGCGCCCGCAATGCTGCTGCAATAGAAGTAGATGATTGGGTGGTGATTAAAGAAGGAGAGTCGGAATTTGTTGGGTACGACCATACTTCGGTCGAAACCGAGATACTGCGCTATCGCAAAGTGAAGCAGAAAGATAAGGATTTTTATCAGATTGTTCTCAGCGCTACGCCTTTCTATGCCGAAATGGGCGGTCAGGTCGGCGATAGCGGTTTGCTGGAATCAGACTCGGATTCGGAACCGGAATCGATAGAAATATTTGATACTAAGAAAGAAAATAATCTTTCGGTACATCTTGCACAACGATTGCCTCTCAATCTCTCCGGAACATTTGTCGCAAGCATAAATATCGACAAACGAACGGCTGCGGAATGCAATCACTCTGCTACTCACTTACTTCATTACGCATTACGAAAAGTTTTGGGAACGCATGTAGAGCAGAAAGGCTCCTTTGTGTCGTCGGAAGTTTTGAGGTTCGATTTTTCGCATTTTCAAAAAGTCAATTACGATGAAATACGCGAAGTCGAAAAATTAGTAACAAAAGCGATACGCGACAATATTCCGCTGGATGAATACCGGAATATCTCTATCGACGAGGCAAGGTCTATGGGCGCAATGGCTTTGTTCGGAGAGAAATACGGCGACAGAGTACGGGTAATTCAATTCGGCGACTCGGTCGAACTTTGCGGAGGCACTCATATCCGACAAACCGGAAATATCGGCGCTTTCCGAATTGTCAGCGAAGGTTCTATCGCTGCCGGAATACGTCGTATTGAAGCCGTTACAGCCGAACAATGCGAGAATTTTCTTTACATGCAGCAGGATTTACTATACAGTATTCGCGAAATGTTCAACAACGCCCCTAACCTGAAACAGGCGCTCCAAAAATTCTTCGCCGAAAATCAGGAGCTGAGGAAAACGGTCGAGGAATTTAAGAAAGAAAATCTTGCTCTCGTGAAAAAGGAATTGGCAAAGCAGGTGAAGGATATCAACGGCGTCAATACTTTAATCATCAGAGGATGTTACACTCCCGACGTTGTCAAGGAGATAGCGCTCCAACTGAGAGGCGAATTTACGGACAAGTTCCTGTTCATAGGCGGCTCCGATGCAGACAACCGCCCCTCGCTCACGCTTATGCTCAGCGACGACCTTGTCAAAAACGGTTTCGATGCGTCGAAACTGATTCGCTCGGCTGCCAAACATATACAGGGTGGTGGCGGTGGACAAGCTCATCTCGCTACCGCCGGCGGAAAAAATGTCGACGGATTAAGCGCTGCCATAGACGAAATTCTGAACGCAGTGACGAAATAATCGCAGTTTTTAAGCACGCAGATGACACAGATTTGACGGATTTTCACAGATTTTTGAAATCATTAAAAAAAATGACATACGGATAACAATATCAGATTTCCTGACCTCAAGGAAATAGGAGTGATATTGCTATAGATTTGAATATTGTGAGTTTTCGGACAAATACTGCGCAGATAGCATAAAAACATCCTCTCATTTTCAATTTTCGATTCTAACAGAGAATCTGAAATTTGTGCCGGGCATAGGGTATCGCAGTACGACCTCGTATTGTTGGTTAAAAATATTGTTTACTTCAGCGGTAAGGCGTATTTTGTTTTTTTTCAGGACAAATTCTTTCGACAGCGCCAAGTCGTTTGTATACCAGGCTTTGATATAATTTTCGGGGATATTTGCCACTCGGTGATAACGTTCGCCGGTGTAGATAAAACTGTAGTTCAGGTTCCAGTTTCCGCACCCTGCATTTAGAACCAGAGAGCCGCTGTGCCATGGGATATATGGGATTTGCCCTCCGCTGTAATCGCTGTTTTTGGTGAAATCCTGCGCTTTCTGGAAAGTATAATTTAGCCTTGCATGGAACACGAAATCTTTATTCACCAGAGCGTTTGCCTGCAAAGCCATGTCGACGCCCCGTATTTCCACATATCCGAGGTTGAGCATCGTCCATCGGAACTGATTGGAAGTTGGCACGGCGACAATCTTGTTTTCGACCTGATTGAAGTATGCATCTGCTTGAAATTCGATGTATTTCAATACGGTTTTATTGAATTTATGATTGAAAGTAAATCCCAGGTCATATTGATTAGTGTATTCGGGAGCAAGGTTTATGTTTCCAATAAACGTGTAATATAGATCGTTCAGTGTAGGCATACGGAAAATTCGTTTATAGAATCCTCGCAGATTCAGGTCGATTTTTTCCCAAGGGCGGCAGGATGCGATGAAGGTTGGAGTATATTCGTTTTTACTTCCGGCGGCGCTACGTCCGCTACGCACAGTTTCGTGTACAAACGTCGCCAAAACAGAGGCTTGGAGTTTCAATTTCGCAAGATGCAGAGCAGCGGCAGCCGCCGCCAGCGCTGTGTAACGATTGGGATACACGAAATCGAGTAAATCGGCATTTAGCTTGTTCCATTGAAAATCGACAGACACATCGGCGTTCAGTACAGGTAAAATGTCGAGCCTGTTAGCCGACGAAAGGTATAATTCCTGTTGCCGGTAACGGTTTTCGATGAACATTGTTGATACGTCCTCGCGCGGGTCGGACAAATAGTGCAGATAATCGTACGCATATTTTCCGCTCAACAACATACTGTATGTTTCGGTCAGTTTCTTCCGGAACGACGATTGCAGAAACACATTCGAATCCCATTGTCTGTCCTGATGCGTGTATGCGCCGGGTTTTTCGCGTACCGACGCTCCCGGATATCCGCGTTCGGAGTTGTAGAAATACAGTTTCGCTTTCCACTCTCCGTCAGCGATTTTCCCAAACAGTCCCGATTCAAACCGCAATGCGTAGACGTCGCCGTTTTTACGCACTTCGGTAGTATCGTAACCGCCGATTTTTTTGTAGCTGAACTTGTATTTCCCGCTTGTCTGCATATATTCGGCGTTAAATTGCGCGCTCAGATTGTCGTTCAAACGGTTTTCCCACAGCAGCGCGGGGTTCAACAAATCGAAAGAACCGCTTTTGAAGGTCGCTTTAAAGTTGTTTTTCGTTTCGCGACTGAAAACAGGGACGCGAGTCTGCATATACACCGACCCTGCCGAGCCAAAATCTTTAGCCGGCTGGAAAATCGCGCTTTTCTGACCGTTGTACAACGAAATAGCCTCCATATTATCCAACGAAAACCGCCCTAAATCTACTATTCCGTTTTGCGCGTTTCCCATTTCGATACCGTCGTAAAACACGCCGACATGCTGGCTTCCCATACTGCGTATGTTGATGGTTTTAAGACCTCCGATGCCTCCGTAATCTTTGATTTGGACGCCGGAAAAATATCGTACCGCATCGGC
>JAIRLF010000150.1 GCA_031259655.1 Prevotellaceae bacterium | reverse complement strand
AATATTGCGTCTCTACACCGGACAATGCTGTGGTCGTCGGGCTTCCGGCTGGCGTCAGCCAATCTAAAATCGTAAATCTAAAATCTAAAATCATAAAAAGCACACGAATAACGCCAATTTCGCGTTATCCGTGTGCAATGACCCGATAGACGCTCGTATTACGTCTACAGGTTAAAACTAATTCTCACTTTCAGTCCTACGCTCAGCAAGTTGAGCTTGTCGACAAAGCCGGAATTGAAATCAAACTGCTGCATCCGGCAAACGCGCCACCTCCAATAGAAGTCACTCCGTCGGGAAGGTCTATTGAGGTCAAACTGCTGCATCCGGCAAACGCAACAGAGTCAACAGAAGTTATTCTATACGGAAGAATTATTGACGTCAAACTGCTGCATCCAGAAAACGTACCCATTCCAATAGAAGTTACTCCGGCAGGGAGGTCTATTGAGGTCAAACTGCATCCGGAAAATGAATGTATTGGCATTTCGTTGGCAGGATAAGAATTATTATTGTTTCATCTATCAGTGCCTCCTGCGCCGCTATAAGCCACAATTGTGGCTCCGCTTAAATCCAAAACAGTATTACAGTTCCCCTCCGGAGCCGATCCTTATACAACAAGCTCAACTTCCATACTTACGCAGGAAGACAAGGATTTTATCGCAGATGGATTCGCATTTGATATCAACCCCACACGCACAGGCGAAGTGTGTAGATATCTTCGCTTTATTATAAGAGCGAATAATTGTAGTGACACTCAACTACAAATCACCGAACTCAAATTCTGGGGCGCATACGCCGAATAAGAGTTATCGGAGAATGAAAATAAGGAGCTGTCTGTAAAAAGGCGGCTCCTTTTTTATTGGCACGAAAGCGCGAAGGGGTGAAGGCACGAAAGGGGGGCAAGGCATGCCTTGCCCCTACAAATCGACGCCCTCAACGACCACAGCGTTGTCCGGTGTAGAGACGCAAAATATTGCGTCTCCTCGACGACACCATCGACGACATTTTCAACGACATATTCAACGACATCTTCGACGACATTTTCAACGTCCACACAACAACCGCATAATCTGCGTGGAGACGCAAAATATTGCGTCTCTACAAATCGACGATTCGTGTAATTTGCGAGAGATTAATCACAAAAAATCCATGTTCTTTCACTTTTCTCAACAAAAAAATCACAAGCAAAAATCATTTAAAGACAGTCCGATACACATTTTTCGCAAAAAAATTTCACAAAAAATATTGTCAGTTCAAAAAAAGGTTTTACCTTTGCGGCTTAAAATCGGGTGTGAGTTACGGCGCATTCGGTATTAAGAAACGAGTGAAAAAGAAGAAGCTTCCGTCTTGTTTTTCGCATAAATCCGAAAAGGAATGAACAAAATAAAAGTGTATCTGAAGGATGTATATGTAGAGCTTGCGACGAAAGTAACATGGCCTGCATGGAAAGATTTGCAAAGTAGCGCTATACTCGTAATGATAGCCTCGATGATCTTTGCATTAGTGGTTTTTGTTATGGATTTCAGTTTTGAATACATAATCAAATTCATTTACTCAATCTTGTTAGGGAAAGAAAGTTCCGGCGGGGTTGAATGATGCATTTTCTTAAATAGACAGACACAAACGATATTATGGCAGAAGCAGTAGGAAAAAAGTGGTACGTATTACGGTCGGTAGGCGGTAAGGAAAAGAAAGTCAAAGAGTACATAGAGAACGAGATACGCAGTTTGCATCTTGAGAACTATGTTACGCAGGTTTTGATTCCTACGGAAAAAATATATCAGATAAAGAACGGCAAGAAAGTCAGCGCCGAACGTATATTTTATGCCGGATATGTCTTTGTAGAAGCGATTCTGGAAGGAGAAGTAGTTCACATATTGCGCAATGTACCCAACGTAGCGGGTTTTCTTTCGGAGAGCAAAGGGGGCAATCCTGTTCCCCTGCGGGCATCGGAAGTAGACAAGCTCTTAGGGCATGTAGACAAGTTATCGGAAAATTCGGGCGAAGAAATCGCAACACCTTTCTTTGTAGGCGAGCCGGTTAAAGTCATCGACGGACCGTTCAACGGTTTTTCGGGGACAATCGAAGAAGTATACGAAGAAAAGAAGAAACTGAAAGTAATGGTAAAAATCTTTGAGCGCAAGACTCCATTGGAGCTTAACTTTGTTCAGGTAGAAAAGGAATAAAAAATAAAATAATTATTATTAATTATGGCAAAAGAAATTGTCGGGCTAATCAAACTTCAGATAAAAGGCGGAGCAGCAAATCCCTCTCCTCCCGTAGGACCAGCATTAGGTTCGAAAGGGGTGAATATTATGGAGTTTTGTAAACAGTTCAACGCACGGACACAGGATAAAGCGGGTAAAATATTGCCTGTAATCATCACTGTATTTTCAGACAAGTCGTTTACTTTCATCATCAAACAGCCGCCGATAGCAGTACAGTTAAAAGAAGCGGCAAAGTTGAGCAAAGGTTCGGCTGAGCCGAACAGAAACAAAGTAGCGAACGTAACATGGAAACAAATACGTGCGATAGCTGAAGACAAAATGCCGGATATGAATGCGTTCACCATGGGAGCGGCAATGCGAATGGTCGCAGGGACAGCCCGCAGTATGGGAATAAAAGTGGAAGGCAAATTTTCCGAAAATGTCGAATAAAAAATTCATGCGAAAATGAGCAGGTTAACAAAAAATCAGAAACGAGTAAAAGCAAAAGTCGAACCGGGCAAACAGTATAAACTCTCGGAAGCAACAAAACTGTTGAAAGAGATAAGTTATACAAAATTTGATTCTTCGGTAGATATCGCAGTTCGTTTGGGAGTAGACCCCCGCAAAGCCGACCAAATGGTACGCGGAGTAGTAACTCTTCCGCATGGAACGGGAAAAGTTACACGAGTATTGGCGCTTTGCACCCCCGATAAGGAGAAAGAAGCGACCGAAGCAGGAGCCGACTTTGTCGGTCTCGACGATTATATCGATAAAATCAAGAACGGTTGGACAGATGTAGACGTAATCATCGCAACACCAAGCGTTATGGCGAAAATTGGTCCGATAGGAAAGATATTAGGTCCCCGAGGCTTAATGCCAAACCCAAAGACCGGCACCGTAACCATGGACGTAGGCAAAGCAATACAGGAAGTCAAAGCCGGTAAAATTGATTTTAGAGTCGATAAAACAGGTATCGTACACAGCGGCATCGGCAAACTGTCGTTCAGCGATGACAGCATAGCGGCTAACGTGAAAGAGTTTGTTGATACGATTATCAAACTCAAACCCCGCGCCGCCAAAGGTACATATATTAAAAGTATCTATTTGTCATCGACCATGAGTTCAGGTTTGGCAATAGACCCTAAATCAATTTCCGAATAAGCATTAAATCAGGGATATAAAGTATGAGAAAAGAAGATAAAACAGCAATCATAAACAACGTTGCAGAAGAATTAAAAGCATATCCGAATTTCTATGTAACCGACATTTCAGGATTAAATGCCGAAACGACTTATCGCTTGCGAAAGTTGTGTTTCGAGAAAGGCGTAAAATTGGTGGTCTTGAAAAACACATTGCTCAAAAAAGCCTTGGAAAAGAACGAATTTCCCGAGACCGATTTGTACGCAATATTGGAAGGACCCACAGCGGTCATGTTCTGTGAATCGGCGAGCACACCGGCGAAACTGATAAAAGAGTTTCGTAAGTCGGGCGGCGAAAAGCCCGCACTGAAAGGCGCATACGCTCAAGAATGCGTGTTTGTAGGCGCAAATACGTTAAACGAACTTGCGAACATCAAGACGCGCGAAGAACTGATAGGCGATATCATTTCTTTGTTGCAATCGCCCGCAAAGAATGTTATTTCGGCATTGCAAGGCAATGCAGGACAGAAAATTGCAGGTATTGTTAAAACATTATCGGAACGTTCCGAGTAAATAAAAAAAGTAAATAAAAAAAATTCGAATTATTAATTTATAAATTTAAAAATAAAATGGCTGATATCAAGAAATTTGCAGAAGAGTTAGTTAATCTTACCGTAAAAGAGGTACAGGAACTTGCTACGATATTAAAAGAAGAGTATGGCATAGAGCCTGCCGCTGCAGCTGTAGCTGTGGCTGCCGCTCCTGCCGAAGGCGGCGCTGCTGCAGTTGCCGAACAAACAGAATTTGACGTAGTATTAAAGTCCGCCGGACAAGCTAAACTGCAAATAGTTAAGATTGTTAAGGAAATTATTGGCGCCGGATTGAAAGAAGCAAAAGATTTAGTTGACGCAGCTCCTAAAGCAATAAAGGAGAAAGTGAGCAAAGTCGAAGCGGAATCGATTAAGGCACAAATAGAAGAAGCCGGAGGAGAGGTTGAAATTAAATAAGACTCGCCTTTCGCTTAAAGGTTAGGTTTAGGGCATCCGCCCTAAGCCTTTTTGTCGTTTAATCAATTAATTTTCAGCAAGTCTTCGAGTTATGTCTCAAAATATAGTAAACGGGA
>JAIRLF010000400.1 GCA_031259655.1 Prevotellaceae bacterium | reverse complement strand
TATTTTTTCAATTGGTCAGGCAGAAAATATGTTTCATTGCGTTTGTTTTGCGGCACCCAGAATATTGGGGAAGTATAGTTATCCTCCGAGCTCACAGAAGAATAGTTCTCGAAATTAGTAGAGAGTTCGCTTGAAGGGTATTTAAATCTCTCCCACATTGCGGTAGCTTTTACGAGCGAGCCCGAAGTGACGGGTTCGAGTTTCGGGTGTCGCGTTCTCCTCAACTCCGCAAAACATTCGTATGGTTGCAAGATATTCAGATGAATATACTTTTGTTGCATCAGTATTTCCATTTTATCTTCGATGCCTGCGGCAGCGTCAAATTCCGAGCGAATCGTTGAGGCATAGTTTTGTATGACATCTGCGTCCGGTTTTGCGGGATGGACGATTGCTTCCACTTTCGGAGACATCTCGCCGCAATAGTCGGGACAGGCGTTCATTGCGTACCAGAAGTCCGTCGAATGAATAACCGCGTCGTAGATATGTTCGCCGGCGTTTTTACCGGTGTTTGCAAGTTCTTTGAGCGCGACTTCGGCGAGCAGCAGGTCGATTTCGCCCAGAGAAAACAGATACAGCGGCAGTTCGTTGAGCGCAAAAGTCGCAGGATTGTAGTAATTCCATGCATTTTTTTGGACATAATTTTCCATTGTAGTGTTTTTCGGTCTCACTATTCCATGCACTCTTATCTCGTTTTCGCGCAGATATTTGTTTCTGTTCCAGTTCATCGACACTCCGGTAAACTCTATTTTCTCTAATGTCGAATCGATAGCGTGTCCGCAGATAATCGCGGGCAATCGCGGGTCGTCTTCCGTAACGAGATATAGCGAATCGCCGCGGTTCATCCGCAACATCATCACATCGGGGACGCAGGTATTATAATGCCGTTCGTACCAAGCCCGCTGGATTATACCTCCGGCTTCGTTGCTCAACCTGTTTTCGTTCGGGTCGGGACAGGCGAAAGTAAAGTCCGCAGCCGGAAGATTTTTTATTGCATCGGCGATATGAGTTTTGGCAAAATCTTCGGCTACGCCGGATATGCGTATAGCGGCTTTCAGGCGCAGGGCATTGATAAACTGTACCCATTTGTTTATATCTCCTTTAAAGAAAATATCCTGAGTTTCGAACGTGACCTTTGCTTTTGCCGACATCTTCGAATGTATGGCGGACAAACCTTCGGCAACGGCTTTATAATTTTCGATAACCGACTTGTAGATAGTCTCTCCATCATCGTATTTCGGGAAGAACAGGCCTTGCGTTCCCTTGTATGCTTCCGAAAACGGAATCCTGTTAAAGAGGTCGACAGCCTGCAATGCAACGATATCTTTGATGACAGTAGATAATTGTCCGAAAATGATATTATTATCGAGTTTTTCTCCCGAAAGTCCGGCAAGTTCATCCTGTATCAGTCCATAATTTTTCAGGTCGGAATACAGCCCTGTAAACCGGCGGTCGTGGTTACCGTTAGGGTTTCCCGGATATTTGAGCATATCGCCGTAAGGATATTCCTCGAACCATAAACACCAGCTTGCAGAATATGGCAAATATGTGACAATCTGCGCCTGATGGATAAACGAATTTTCGGCGCTGAGAATCCAGTACCATTCGCCGTAATCGCCTTTAAAGAAACGGGTTTGCTGCATGTTGGTGAACAGACCGGAAATCACCTGTTCCGGTTCGGGAGTATATTTATTTGGGTCAGTCCACAATTCGTCAAGTTCATTTTTGCACGAACTTGCAATAAACATGGATATTAATGTTAAGTAAAATATCTTTTTCATCATTTAATTTTTTATTGTTTAGAAACTTAAATTAATTTTAAAACCGTAGGAACGCAGGGAAGGATAGCTCGAATTTTCGACCCAACTGTTCGTTCCAAGAGTAGATTCTGCGTCGATATTGTCTATTGTTTTATATAGATAGAACAAATTTCGAGCGGTGAACGTAAACGACAGCTTTTGCAATTTCATTGCGCCGGATATTTTCTTCGGAACGGTGTACGAAATCGCTATTTCCCTGAATTTCACATAATCGTTCTTTTGGATATTGTCCGGTTGCCAGCCTGTGGACATGTCGTGAATGAATGAAGAATAGTAGTCTGCCGCGCCTATTATCTTTTGGTTCGGCGTTCCGTCGGGAGCTACGCCCTCTAATATCACACCGTCGTGACGGGTTCTGTTTTCGGAATCCGTCCATTCGAGCCCTCCGTGAGCGGCGTCGCGATATTGCAGAGTTTGCGTCGTCAACCCGTTGCCTTTGAGGTAATAGTTCGAAAACGAAAGAATTTTTCCGCCGAATTTATAGTCGATTCCCGCCATCAGATTTACCACTCCCCAATTGCCTCTGAAATACCAGTTCGAAGTGAAACCGCCGTATATGTCGGGGTTGATATTTCCCGCGTTCACCATGTCCTCGACGTCGGTAGATATCTGGTAGAGACCGCTGGTTTGATTTACGATTTTCCTGCCCTGCTCGTCGCGTAAATAATCGTACAGCCAAAGATTTCCCATACGTTTACCTTCTTCGGCGCGGTTGATAACTCCGCTGACTTCCGTATTCTTTTGAGTTATGCCCGGGTACAGGTCAAGAATCTTATCCGTTTGTTTTGCGGCTGTTGCGCTCAAATCCCACTGGAAAAACTCCGTCGAGACGGGCGAACCTTTTACAAACAGTTCGATACCCTGATTGCGTGATTTTCCGGCGTTTATACGTATGTTCTCGGCGCCGGTACTTGTCGATAGCGGCACCGACATGATTTGGTTGTAGAAAGTACTGTTATAGTACGAAAAATCGACCTCCAGCCTGTTCCGTTCGAACATGCGTATATTAAATCCTATTTCGAACTCCCGTTTCCGTTCCGGTTTCAGCTCGCCCGCAAACAGCGACGACGGTCCCGCGATTTTGTTGATGTTGGTATTCGGAGGCGGCAGCGTCTCAATAGAATACGAGCGGTAAGCATAGTAACGCGAAGCGTCGCGACCAACATCCGCCAGCGACATCCGCAGTTTGCCGTAATTGATATACGGGATTGTGAAATTCTCCGTAAAGTTCCATGTCAGCGAAGCTCCGGGATAAAAATACGAACGGTTGACTTTCGGGAGCGTCGACGACCAGTCGTTTCGCGCCTGAACTTCGAGATACAACATGTTTTCCCAAGAGATTGTCGCCTGTCCCATAGCGCTGTAACGGGCGTCTTCGCCGAGGCTGTATGAAGCAACATCGCTCGAATATCCCGTTGGCCAGCCTTTCCCGTTGCTCAAGGTCCAAAAATTGTTGAACTTCAGACCTCCATATGTACCTACGCCCACCGATTTTCCGGAATTGTTATAGTACGAAGTTCCGGCGAAAGCCTCTACTGCCAGCCTGTTTTCCATAAATGCTTTGTTGAAAAACAAAAGCGCTTCGTAGTTCTGAATCTTGACTTTATCTCTGCTGTACGAAAACTTTCCGCCGGATGTTTCGCCCGTTTCGGGGTTGACGGAGGTAATCTTGTCCTTCTTCGTATATTCAACTTCGGTATAGTCTATCCCGCCGTTGATTTTCAGCGAAAGCCACGGCAAAAACTTCAATGTAACCTTAGCGCTGGTAACATTGTGCATTCTTTCGTCGAGATTGCTGTTTTCGAACTGATTCCACAACAGATAAAACATACCCGACACGTCTTTGGTAAAAGCTGTAGGCCATCCCCAACCGCTTCCGCCTATACTTCCGAGTTCCGAAACGGAGTTCAAATACCCGTCATCGGATTTATACATTCTCATTGCGGTCTTGATATCATAGTCGCGGTTGAACGTTCCCCATGCAACCTGAGTGCTTAAGTTCGGTCGCCGGTTGTGTGTGTTTGTGAAATACAGATTGTTGATAAATTCGATTTCAGCAAACTCCGAGACTTTCATCATGCCGTTAAAACTCAAGGCGTTCTTGTCCTGCCACATGTTCTCCATTTCGCCGTTATACTTATATTTGTTGAAACTGAGCCGCATGTTTCCTTTGTCGTTTCCTCCCGAAATAGCGACCGACAAATTGTCGGTGCTTCCTGTCCGGAACAAATCCGTGAAATTGTTTGTGACGGGAAGGTATTTTCTTGTCGTCCCGTCGAAAAACTTGATTGGCGAGCCGTCGAATTTTGGTCCGAAACTGTACCTGCTACTCACTGTCCGTCTGATTGTTTTCGCCTCGTCTTCATAGTCGTAATGGTATTCGTGTTGCCCGCTGCCATATTCGTTCTGAAAATCAATCAGCGTATAAGGCTGTTCCCATGTATGCCCGTAACTGATATTTACCCCCAGACCACGAGTTCCGGCTCCGCTTTTTGTCGTAATCAGCACTACTCCGTTTGCTCCCTGACTGCCATAGAGTACCGAAGCTTTTGCGCCTTTCAGGATTTCCATCGACTCGATATCTTCGGCGTTGATGTCGTTGATTCCCGAACCGTAGTCGAACGAATTCAACGGGTCGTAACCTCTTGTCGCCATATTCGATTCTTCGTCGTAGATAGGAACGCCGTCTACGACAAACAAAGGACGTGTTTTCGCATCGGATTCAAGACCTTGCGAACCGCGTATCTTTATCTGAATACCGCCCGTAGGACCTCCCGCCGATGCCTGTATCCCGACGCCTGCGGCTTTTCCATACAGCGTCTCCAAAGGATTGGCGGTTACGCCTGCTTTAAGCAAATCCTCGCCTTTCACCGAACTGACGGCATAGCCCAGCGCTCTCGATTCGCGCTTTATCCCAAGAGCCGTAACTACAACATTGTCCAACGTTTCGGTCGATTCTTCCAACACAACCTCAATCACCGCAGAGGAAGACACAACAACCTCCTTAGTCTCATAACCAATAAGCATAAATTCAAGCGTACTGCCACTTGCTGCCTTGATGGAATATTTCCCATCAATACCCGAAACGGCATTGTTATTCGTGCCCTTTTCGCGTATCACCACACCCATAAGGATATCTCCCTGAACATCTTTCACCGTGCCGGTGATGTTCTGTGCATAAATAGACGGCCCCGATACAAACGGAATCAATAATGCCATCTGTAGAAAAAATTTCTTTAATCTTCTCATAAAAATTCTACTTGTTAAGAAAACATACTAAATATTATTTACTAAATTGTCTAATGTACGTCGTTTTCAATATCCCTCTCTTCATCGTCAGGTTATTATTATTTGATGTGTAACAATGTTCTCGTTCATAAGTTCAATTTTTCTTGATTATTAGTTACGATGCGAAACAAGTATTTGCATTAACCGCAAAGAACGTAAAGACTTATGCAACAAAATAATTATAGTGTTACGAATTCTTCCGCACTTATACGCTGATCGCACATAACTGTATGTGAAAACCTTGTGCTTCTTTGCGCAAGATTTATTTTTGGTAACTACTCGGGTACTTCAAAAACGGAAAAAAAGTTGGAAAAGAAAAAAATACTTACCTTTGCGCCGTGGAAGAAATGATACTCATACGGCGTTCGGAATATGAACAATTGAAAGAATTAGTTCGAGAGTTGCGAGCAGAGATAGAATTATTAAAAAACGGGCGCAACAGTAAAACGAGTTCCACCGCGCCGTCCCAAGATATAAGTCGAAGTAATGCACACAGTCTACGCAAAAGTAGCGGCAAGCCTTCCGGAGGACAG
>JAIRLF010000179.1 GCA_031259655.1 Prevotellaceae bacterium | reverse complement strand
GCGGAGGCAGGACTCGAACCTGCGACCTTTGGGTTATGAGCCCAACGAGCTACCAACTGCTCCACCCCGCGATTTGACGGCACAAAAGTACTACATTATTTTTTAATACACAAATTTTTGCTGAAAAAATTTGTTCTCTATGCAGTTTATACCTTATAATCAGCGCTTTTCCAAAGTGTCGATATATATTCGTTTTACAAGTTGAGCCGCGCTGTCCCAACTGAAAGAATTGACTTCGTCCAAGCCGCTGCGTACTATCATATTATTAAGTCCCTTATAAGTCAGGAGTGCATAAATGGCATCCGCTAATGCATTGACATCCCAGAAATTCACTTTGAGTGCATGTTTCAGGATTTCCGACACGCCTGACTGTTTCGAGATTATCACCGGAACTCCCGAACGCATGGCTTCCAAAGGAGAAATACCGAACGGCTCGGAAACCGACGGCATAACGTAAACATCGCTGTACGAGTACATTTTATTGACATCGTCGCCTTTTAAAAAACCGGTGAAATGAAACCGACTGCCAAGATTCAACTTGGCTACCCGTTTGACCATTCTGTTCATCATATCGCCGCTTCCTGCCATCACAAAGCGCACACCCGGAAGACGTTCGGCGACTTTGTCTGCTGCTTCGATGAAATATTCGGGTCCCTTCTGAAATGTGATACGTCCCAAAAATGTGACTATCTTTTCGTTGATGCTGTGGTTCCGTCCGGTCGCCTTTGTCTCCGAAAAATCGACCGCATTGTGAACGGCAAACACTTTCGATTCCGGTATGTTATACTTAGATATCACGATGTTGCGGGTGAGATTGCTGACTGCCATAATAGCGTCGGCTTCTTCCATGCCGAGTTTTTCCAAATCGTACACTGCCTGATTGACCGATTCGCCGCTACGGTCGAATTCGGTTGCATGTACATGTATGACTAAGGGTTTTCCGGAGATTTTTTTTGCAACGATACCGGCTAAATACGTTAACCAGTCGTGGGCATGGATGATGTCAAATTCATTCTCGCGCGCGATTGTTGCGGCGACCATAGCGTATCGTGCAACTTCTTCCATCAAATTCGCCCCGTATTTTCCCGAAAAGGTGTACTTTTCGCCCAAATGAGATACGGAAGCGCCTTTGTGTAAACTCTCTTCCCGCAACTGTTCGTAATCGTTGAACCCCAAATAAGGGATAAGACTTGACGAAATGGACAAAAAATTTACGTTTGTCCAATAATTTTCCAAAAAAACATCTGTTTTGGATACTACATCACTTGCATTTATGATGTGTCCTATACTCGAATCTTCGTCTCCCGAAGCTTTCGGCATAACAAATAAAATCTCAACTCCGGATTTTGCAAGACCTTTCGTCAACCCGTAAGATGCTGTACCTAAACCTCCTGAAATATGTGGAGGAAACTCCCAACCAAACATCAATGCCTTCATATTTTTTTATATAAGATTTCGCAAAGATAATAAAAATAAAATAAACCCGATAAGATAAACACGATTTTTGCTTTTTTGTTTGTTTTGACGATTCTTTAATTTCAGAATGTGACAGTAGATTATGTCGTCATTGTCGGTTTACTCATATTCGAACTTTCCGCCGGCGGTGGAGAGCGTCAATTTTTTCGAGTCGCTTTTTTCGACGCGTCCTACGATTTGAGCGTCGATGGCGTAGCTTTTCGAGATGGAGACGATGTCGTCGGCGTAACGTTCCGGGAGATAGATTTCCATTCGGTGTCCCATGTTGAATACGCGGTACATTTCTTTCCATTCGGTTTTCGATTCCTGCCGAATGAGTTCGAACAATGGTGGCACGGGAAAGAGATTGTCTTTGATAACGTGCAGGTTGTCGACGAAATGCAGGATTTTCGTTTGAGCGCCGCCCGAACAGTGAATCATTCCGTGAATATTTTTGCGGTGAAGTTTGAGGATGTCTTTGATTACCGGGGCATAAGTTCGTGTCGGCGACAGGATAAGTTTTCCTGCCGGAATGCCGTTCACCATGTCGGTCAATTTTTTGCTTCCGGAATATATCAGATTTGAGGGTATTGCCGGGTCGAAGCTTTCGGGATACAGCCTTGCAATGGGTTCGGAGGCGAGCACGTCGTGGCGTGCGGAAGTCAGTCCGTTGCTGCCCATACCTCCGTTATATTCAGTCTCGTACGAAGCCTGTCCCGACGATGCAAGTCCAACGATTACATCTCCGGCGGCGATGTTGGCATTGTCGATGACTTCGCTTCGTTTTATTCGCGAAGTGACAGTGCTGTCTACTATTACCGTACGCACAAGGTCTCCGACGTCGGCGGTTTCGCCGCCTGTCAGGTAGATGTCGATGCCAAGAGCCTGCATCGAATCGACAAACTCCTGTGTTCCTGCGATAATGGTGGATATTACTTCGCCCGGTATCAGTTTTTTGTTGCGTCCGATAGTCGACGAAAGCAGGATGTTTCCGGTGATTCCGACGCAGAGCAGGTCGTCGATATTCATCACGATAGCATCCTGAGCGATACCTTTCCAGACGCTCATATCGCCTGTTTCTTTCCAGTAAACGTATGCGAGCGAGGATTTTGTTCCCGCTCCATCGGCGTGCATTGCCAGGCAGTATTCGGGGTCGCCCGTCAGCGTGTCGGGGATAATTTTACAAAAGGCTTTTGGAAAAAGTCCTTTGTCGATGTTTTTAATTGCGTTGTGCACATCTTCTTTTGATGCGGAGACTCCGCGCTGTTCGTATCTGTTGTTCATGCGAATATTTTTCGGCAAATGTAATCAAAAATTCAAAGGCAGGCTCAGCGTGAATCCGACGGCATCGTATTTCCCTTCTTTAAATCCCACAAACACACCCGCTTCAAGGATTCTGAAGAGTCCTAACGAATATCCGAGTTCGGAGTAATTTGTGCCCGGAATAAAGAGCGTCCGGGCATAAAGCGACTCTTCAAAGAGATGTTTTTGCAGGAATGGAAGATTTTTGAGGAAGAGGTACGAGGAAGTGTAGTTCAGATGCATCTGAAACCAGCTTTTGTCGGTTGAATAACTGTAGTTTGCAATACAGAAACTGTTTCGCAGCGGATTGGTTGTAAAAAACATTTCGTTGCTGTTACAGTGCTTAAAATCGGGGAAATATACCCGTTTCGAGGACAGGAATGTTCCGGCGTTTGCCAGATATTCAATTCTGTTGAAGGCGTTTAACGGGATTTCTTGATGGATGCTGAACTCCGCTTTGTCGAACGAAGCCGAATGAGCGTTATCTACAGGGATGCCTTTTTCGTAATTGAGTGTAAATGTAGGATATTTGGATGACACATATCTTTTTCGTCCGTCTCTCATCCGGTAACGGTAGCGCGGCGTATATTCCAATTGTACAGATACTTTGGTTAATGTATTGTCGGGCATTGGCGGCAACTGTTCGTTGGGGAGGTTTGGCGAAGGTTCTCTGCCGTAAAAGTTGTAGGACATGTTGTTCTCCAAAGCATTACGTTTTTCGAAATCGACGTTTGCCGTTACGAAAAAGCCGTTTGCCGCATCGATTCTGTTAGATACTCTGATATAGCGGCTTTGGAAGAATTTTATGAAATTGTTTGCGTTAACCAGCGAAAAAGTTGAGTTTATCAGACGCGAACTTCCTCCAATCCTGTTGAAATCGAAAGTGGAGTTTCCGCCTACTATCAAGAATCTGCCGTTTTTCATCGGCGCATATCTAAATACTCCGCCCGCCTGCCAGTTTACGGTTTGTCGAGCGGTTACATAGTACGCGGAAGGATAGAGACTTAACGAATATTTCTTCGAGAAATCGACTGTAAAAACGAGCGATTGTCCCAGCCATACTCCATCGACAAAATTATATTCGGGCACAGTCCTCAATAATCCGCCATATCGAAACCAATATTTTTTACCGAAATTAATGCGCGAGCCGGAGACAATTTTCCCAAACAAAGACTTGTTGTCGCTCGAATCCGACTTTTGTATCTCTTTGAGTTTGATATCCAGACTGTCTTTCTTTTTATAACTGACGATTTCTTCGTTCTGCAAAGGCAAACTGCGAATTTGAGCCCAGTAAGCCGAATCGCGCGACTTGGCTAAAGAATCGACCGTAACATGCACATTGTCATCTGGCGGTGGTATTTCAAGCGATTCGCGTTTCTTTTTACTTTCATCCGATTCGGTCGTTTCCATCATTAGTTTGGCTAATTTATAAGCATCGCGGTTAGAGAGATTTTCTTTTGAAGACAATGTTTCGAGTTCTTTTTCTATCTTCAATTGTTTCTTCGTTTTCGGTTTTTCCGTCAATGTATCTTTCACCGGGAGAGGAATATTTTTGTCCGTCAGGATATTTGCATACGATTCGTTTATTTCGACATTCTTGTATTTGACCGAAGAATAATATTTTATGTCCGCGCTCAGCCCGATAAGTCCGATACGTATACTGTCGCTGATGTTGTAAGCCACCGGAAGAAAAACCGAAGGCTTTACCTCGCTATAATTAACTGTAAACCATTCGTTCACTCCAAATATGGAACAGTTAAGTTCAAGATTACATACATTCCAGCTGTCGTTGACAATATATAGCCGTCCACTCAGCAACATCGGACTGTTTTTTTTGGGCTCTACGCGTATCCTGTTGATTATATGCTCTCCTTCGGTGGTTTTCCCCTCAAGCGTAAATCTGTAGTACGTAAACGCATTGGGCGACAATGGCGAAATCATTCCTCTTATATTCGGGGCGTAAATGTTGGCAGTCGCCAGATTCATTGGCGAGTCCTCATTTACCATCTCTTTTGGAAAACTCGACGATGCGGCAATTACTTTCTGCTCGTATTTATCCGGAGAAGTGAATTTTACTTCGTTATGCGATTCCATTAAGAAGAGCTCACCTTTTATAACTTTAAATTCATCGACGTGCATTTCTATCCATCGCGCCATTTTGTTGAATTTCATGCTTCCTTTCAGATATATTTCCGATTCGTAGCTCCTGACCTGATGCAGATAGTAGGGCGCCATGGCAATCGCCTTGCGCATAATGGCATACGCGGGGTCTTCGCGACGGGATGAAATCACGACTTCGTCGAGTTCGTACGCTTTTTCGTTCAACGAAACGACTATCGTGTGCAAAGGCTTGTCGATTGTCGCCGTAATCGACTTTTTTTCGTAGCCCAGCGAACTAAATTCGCAAGTATAAGTCCCTTCTTTCAGGTTGATTTGAAATTCTCCGTTACTGTCTGTCGCTATTCCCTGCGCTATTTCGCGTATAAATAACACTGCGCCCGAAATCGGATTTCCTTCATTGTCCGTAACTTTACCTTTCAG
>JAIRLF010000392.1 GCA_031259655.1 Prevotellaceae bacterium | reverse complement strand
TCCGTTTTGCCATATCTCTACAAGTTTGTGTTCAACCAGTCGAGGTCGTTTATGACCGAAGCTCTGAACGACCACCAGCAAATGCTGCGAATGAGAGGTCGCCCTAAAATCTTGATGGCGAGAACATACGAGGAGGCTTTGTCGATATTCGACCAATATTCGCATAATATTCTTGGAGTTATATCCGACGTAAGTTTTCCGCGTAACGGCAAAACCGACAAGACTGCAGGAATCGATTTGTGCAAATATATCAAACAGCGGAATCCGTTCATTTCCTACATACTGGAATCGTCGGAAAATCAAAACAAGGCTTATGCCGACGAATTGAGCGTTCCGTATATCGACAAAAATAACGAAAAAACCTTACCTAATCAATTGAAAACCGATTTGCTGGACAATTTCGGCTTCGGCGATTTCATCTTCCGCGACCCAATATCGAAGAAAGAAGTAGCAAGGGCGGCGGATTTGAAAGAGCTTCAAAATCTCCTGATTAAACTGCCCGACGAATCCCTGATATGGCACTTTTCGCGAAACGATGTTTCGAAATGGCTCTATTCGAGGGCAATGTTTCCTCTGGCTTCGTTTGTGGAAGATTTGCGACTCGACGATTTCGACAGCCTTAACGAGGTCAGACAGGCGCTGTTGGACGCGATAGTGCAATACCGCAAAATCAAAAACCGCGGTATCGTGGCTGTGTTCCGTCGCGAACGCTTCGACCGGTATTCGAATCTTGCCCGCATCGGTTCCGGTTCGATGGGCGGGAAGGGCAGAGGTCTTGCTTTTTTGAATGCGTTGATAAAAAATTATCCAGAACTCGAAGATTTTGAGGCTCAAAACACTCAGATAACTATCCCTAAAACGGTGATTCTTTGCACGGATATTTTCGACGAATTTATGGAGATGAACAATTTGTATCCGATTGCGCTGTCCGATGCTTCGGATGAGGTTATCTTTCAGCATTTCCAGAAAGCTAAATTACCGAAATCTTTGCTTGGGGATTTTGTTACGTTTTTCAATGCGATATCAACCCCGATAGCCGTTCGTTCGTCAAGTTTGCTCGAAGATTCGTATTACCAACCTTTTGCGGGAATATATTCTACCTATATGATTCCTTACGAAGGGACAAGCAAAACGCACATGCTGTATATGCTCGATTGCTGTATCAAAGCGGTTTATGCTTCGGTGTTCTACCGCGAAAGCAAGTTGTACATGACCTCGACCGCAAATGTGATTGACTCGGAAAAAATGGCGATAGTGCTTCAAGAAGTTGTCGGAGCGAACCATAATAACCGGTTTTATCCTTCGTTTTCGGGGGTTGCGCGTTCGATAAATTTCTATCCCGTCGAGCCCGAACGTCCCGAAGACGGAATTTGCAATGTGGCTCTTGGCTTGGGTAAATATGTGGTGGACGGGGGAGTAAGTCTCCGCTTTTCTCCGGCATATCCTAACAATATCTTGCAAACAAGCGAACTGGATATCGCTCTGCGCGAAACTCAAACAAAGTTTTTTGCTATCAATCTCGAGAACTCGAAGAAATTCACAATCACGCCAAACGATATCGAAAACCTTATGGAACTGAATGTTAAAGACGCCGAAGCCGACGGTACTCTGCGCCTGATTGCTTCGACTTTCGACTATAACGACCGGATGCTGCGGGACGGGATTTTTGAAGGCGGTCGAAAAGTGATTACTTTTTCGAATATACTCAAACACGACGCTTTTCCACTTGCTCCCATATTGCAGAAGATATTGAAAATCGGACATAACGACATGGGATATCCTGTGGAAATCGAGTTCGCGGTTAATCTTGAAGAAAAAGGGATGAACACGTTCAATCTCCTGCAAATAAGACCGATTGTCGAAAATAAAGAGGTGATGCGCGAAGATATTTCGTCGGTGGATTATAAGGATACTGTTATCTCCTCGAATCATGCGCTCGGAAATGGAATAATCGACAATGTGTGTGATATTGTTTACGTTATACCCGAAAATTTCGACGCCGCGAAAAGCCGCGACATGGCTGCTGAAATCGAAAAAATCAACGCTCAAATGGCTGCCGACGGACGAAATTATATCCTGATAGGACCCGGACGCTGGGGCTCAAGCGACCCATGGCTCGGTATTCCGGTGAAATGGACGCATATCTCGGCGGCGCGCCTGATTGTCGAAGCCGCTCTCGCAAACTATCGTATCGACCCAAGTCAGGGAACACATTTTTTCCATAACCTGACTTCGTTCCGCGTTGGATATTTCACTATAAACGCTTATAATAACGACGGTTACTACGACGTCGACTATCTGTCGGCTTTCCCGGCAATCTACGAAAGTCAATACATTCGCCATGTCCGCCTCCCTTCTCCCGCTGTGATAAAAATCGACGGAAAACTCGGTATTGGAGTAGCGCTTAAGAGTTAAAAACTAAAAGTTAAGAACTAAAAGTGGCTGGCGCTTGGTCGTCACTGCGCCCGAAGCAATGACGAAATACGACAATATTCGATTGACACGACACTAAATCCCTGTTATGTTTACGTTTTTTTTATCGCATTCAAGAGTTAAAAACTAAAAGTTAAGAACTAAAAGTGGCTGGCGCTTGGTCGTCACTGCGCCCGAAGCAATGACGAAATACGACAATATTCGGTTGACACGACACTAAATCCCTGTTATGTTTACGTTTTTTATATCGCATTCATTTATTTTTAACTCTCATCGCAGTTTAACACCGAATCTGATACCGGCAACGAAGACAGTCCCTTTGTAACCTAATGCAACCATACTGTTGTTGAACGATTCGGTATCATTGTCTTTTCTGAAACTGTGTCTATACCCGATACCGGCGAAGATGTCGAACAGGAACGTCGGTCGTGGCGATTGATATCCGATAAAAGCGCTAAGCCCCAGCTTGTCGATTTTTTTCTTTAAGTTACCGTAATCGTATGTGTAATATTTCAGACCGTCTTCGGTATACGAGCGCAACGATTTACCGGTATGTTCGATATTGTAGTGCGAATACGAACATCCGCCGGCAAAATAGAAAGATTCTTTTTTGTTCAAGAACCGTTTATAATTCAAATCCAGTCCGCCGCCGAGCAAATAATTCACTTCGTCGCCCGAAATCAGCGCCCAGTGATTATAATATCCTGTTTCTCGCGACAGCATGTGTCCAATAAGTCCAATCTGCACCCATGCGGGTGTGTGTTTGATTCGCTTTTCGAGGTCTAACCGCATTCCCCCGTTGAACAAGTAAAACGGATGAACCGCTATCGTATAATTTTTTTTTAAGTGAGGATATCTCTCCTCAAGAGAATAACCGTTTTGAGCCGCACCGGTCGATAAGGTCATTACGGCGATTATGGCAAATATTATTTTATTCTTCATCTTGCTCATTAATTTCACTTGTTTACCTCAATTTTAGAAAGTAATTTCAATGTTTCGTTTCTGTAATCCAACTGGTAAATACCTGTCGAAGCGACAAGAATCAATAACCCGTCGAGCGGGATGACGTCGTAAGCGCCCGAAACATCATGCACTCCGGCAGTATGCATGTCTCCTGTCTGTAAGGGGAATGTCCTTTCGGAAATATCGTATACTTTCAATCCGTTATCGCAGACAAACAGTTTATTTCTGTCGCCGTCGACACCCAAACCCATTGGAGACGCAAATCCGGGTATTTCTTTCACAAGTTTCGGGTCTTTAAGGTCGGAGATGTCGTATATTTGCAGAAGATTGGAAGTACGCCCGCATCCTGTATTGTTCGAGTTAAGAGTGACGTAAGCATAATTGTCATGCGCCACCACAGGGTCGCAACTTGTGATGTGCCAAACAGTTGACAGATATTGCGGAAAGCCGTATTTCGAGATGTAATAAATATACATCCCCATTTGCGAACCGATAAACAGGAGCGAATCCATAGGAAATATTGTTTCAATACCGAATCCGAGTTGTTGAGTTCGGCTTGTAAGGAAAACAGGATTACCCGGGTCCGAAATATCGAACATGTTCAAACTCGTGTTATCAACAGTTAAAAGAATGCTGTCGACAATACAAAATCTCGCCATCGAGCCGCCTTTTCCACTGCCGGAGTAGTCGCCATAATAGCTTCCTCCGTCGCCGTCGTAGCATGCAGTGGCAGACAATATAACCGTCGTTGCAATCAGTAAATTATATATCCGTTTCATTGTTCGTTACTGTTACGTTTAACCCATTCAACAATAATAAGTCCTTCGGGATGTTCAAATGAAACACCGTCGGGAGACACAAGCGGTGGAAACACATTGGGTATCCGTTTCACTTCTTTTGTCTTGTCGTTTAAATCGAAACAAACCATGTCGACAGCATTGTCGAGATAGATAATGTTGTCTTTCACTGCCATATCCAAACATCCCGGCGCCGCAATAAAGCCTTTGTTTACAGGATTTTCAGGGTTGGTGTTATCGAAAATATGTACCCCTTTATACTTTTCGTTAATAAACAGATACGGATGTTTGAAGTAGATTTTCCCGAGATTTTTCATTTCTTTTCCCGTTTCGACGTAAGAAACCGACCGTTCGAGATTTGCTCTGTCCATGTACACAGGACGATAATCGAAATAATAATAGTCGTGATAGATGGAACTTCCCTGCATGATTAGCAATGCAAGGAAAGCAAACAGTAAAATTCTTTTATAAAACCGTTGTTTTCGCATTTCTTTAATGTTTTAAAATTTTATATATCATTTTTAACTTCTTTATAGATGCATATTGTGTGAAAAACGTTGCATATTGCGATTTTAGATTTTTAGATTTTAGATTTTTAGATTTACGATTTTAGATTTGGGCGATGCCGACCGGTAAATCTACAATCTCAGATTTCCTGACCCCAGCATCATAAAACAATAAAAGACAAGAACATAAATAAAAGGGATAAGGAAATAGAAATGGCACATCTAATGAGAAAAAATAGAAAAAGAATTAATTAGTATTTGTCCGAAAACTCACAATGTTCAAATTTATAGCAATATATACGCAAAAAAAGATTTGAATCTTTTCACTCAATTGACCGTCCGGAAGCCCGAGAGGGCTTCAATGTGAAACTTTAGTTCGACGCCTTCGGCGTCATCTGCTACCCAATAATGCGAT
>JAIRLF010000377.1 GCA_031259655.1 Prevotellaceae bacterium | reverse complement strand
TTTCAGTTTGTCTTTTGGGAGGTTATGGCGCCTTGTTACTTCCTAATAATTCGAAATGGCGAAATTTTCGCCGAAGCGCTACATATTTAGGGTTTTATATGATATTCGTAATACCATTTGTCTTTTTTACACTATTGTTAGCGCCTACAGTTTCTATTATGAATTTGATAATTTATTCATTAATTGAAGTTGTAATATTGGTTATTTGCGCTTGGCTACTGTATAAATATTGGTTCGATAAAAAAGAATTTTATTAAGAAAGAAGGAATAAATCTTTCGGGTGGACAAAGGCGGTTGCTCGCTTTCGCAAGAGCAATATATAGACCTTTCAAAATTTTGATGCTCGACGAAATGACGGCTGCTATGGACAGATGTACCCGCCCTCGACAACTCACACAACAACACCATAATCTACGAGGAGATGCACATGAGGGGGATGAAGTAATCTCCGTCCCTTCGTCATTGCGACAATTTGAAAAACACGACCTTCAGAATGCCTCAGATACTATAGTAACCGGAGTATTTTTTTTTCAGAATGCCAAAGTTACTATAGTATCCGGAGCGTTTTTTTTTCAGAACGCCTCAGATACGCAGTATCCGGGGCGTTGTTTTTTCGGATTGCCACGGGTAGATACATTTAACTATTTAGCAAATCAATAAATTTTGACTACTTTTGCGCCTTGATTGTATACAAAATACAGTCGGCATATATAGCGAAAAACATTAGAAAATATGGGAAAAGAGAAAATATCCCCGAAAGATAAAACGCCGAAAAAAGCCACCGGTTCGGGCGTATGGGAAATAAAAAGCAAGTCCGGAAGCCGAGGTGAAAGAGACGGGCAACAACCTCCTCGCAGGAGGTCTTCCGACAGACCGGAGAGAGATTCGCAGGAACGACCTCGTAGACGTTCAACATCCCCGGAACGGGAAAGCGCCTACGAACGGCGGGAGCAAAAACCGCGCAGAACGTCTTCCGGCAGACCGGAAAGAGATTCGCGGGAGCGACCGAATAAATATTCGCCGGACAGAGCATCGCAGCGTACGCGAAGGAGCGTCGGCACAGACACCGACCGGTCGCAGGAAAAGAAACCGGTGCAAAAGAAAGATGAGTTAGTGAGATTGAACAAGTTCATCGCCAATTCGGGAATATGCTCCCGACGCGAAGCCGACGAATATATAGTCGCAGGACTTGTTTCGGTAAATGGTCAGATAGTTACGGAGTTAGGAACAAAAGTCAGGAAAGACGACGATATCCGTTTCAACAAAGAGCGTCTGAAAGGCGAGAACAAAGCGTATGTCATTTTAAACAAACCGAAAAACTACATCACAACGACGGACGACCCGCATGCAAAGAAGACAGTCATGGAACTGATTGAAGGAGCGTGCAAAGAAAGGGTCTATCCTGTTGGACGCTTGGACAGGAACTCTACCGGAGTGTTGCTTTTCACCAACGACGGCGATTTGGCGAAACAGTTAACGCATCCTTCGTACAACAAGTTGAAAGTGTATCAGGTACGGCTTGACAGGAATATTGTCAAAGCCGATGTAAAAGCCTTAGTCGAAGGCGTTGAACTCGATGACGGGCAGGCTATTGCCGACAACGTCCATGTCTCGGAGACAAACAAAGCCGAAGTGGGGATAGAGATACATTCGGGCAGGAACAGAGTTATCCGGCGCATGTTCGAAAAACTTGGATACGATGTAGTTAAACTCGACAGGGTATATTTTGCCGGTCTCACAAAGAAAGGATTACGGCGCGGACAATACCGGCTTTTGACCCCTAAGGAGGTCGAAATGTTGAAGATGGGAGCCTACGAATGAAGTGAAAATTGAGATTTCACAGCTTTTTCGATTATTTTGGAACAAAACTTGCTGTATAACCGTTAGCATAACTTGAAATAAGAAACGTTTTTATACAACATATTAATTAAAAGTCGTTTGATATATCAGTTATGGATAAAGATATTTGAAAAATAAAAATAAAAAGATGCTATTATGGCAGTAAAGCATGTCATTTTGACAGTTAGGAGGATTATATGATTTTCGACAATTTGAACAGTGTATTTGTAACAAGTAACATGGGTGATAATATTGGTTTTATACCGTTGAACGAAGATATCTCGGAGCATTTCACCGAAAAGGAATTACCTATGCCCATGCCCATACTTGTTCTGCGCAATGCGGTGCTTTTTCCATCGGTTATCATGCCGATAACCGTAGGAAGAGACAAATCGATAAAACTGATTCGGGAATCGTATTCCGGTTCGCGATTAATAGGCGCCGTAGGACAGGCAGACCCCAAAGTTGAAGAACCCGGATATGACGATTTATTCCGTGTCGGCACGCTTGCGCGGATATTGAAAATTTTCGAAATGCCCGACGGCGGCGTAACGGTTTTGTTACAGGGCTTGCAACGTTTTGCCATCGATGAGTTTGTGCAGCAGGAACCTTTCTTTTCGGCATACATCAGGATGTTAGCCGACGGCGAACCGCCGAAATCCGATAAGGATTTTGACGCTATCATAGGAGCCGTGAAAGATTCGATATCGAAGATGATAAGCTATGCCTCGCATCTGCCGCCCGAAGCTTCGTTTGCCATAAAAAACATCGAAAACGACAAACTTCTGATAAATTTTGTCGCAGCAAATATCGAATTTGAAAACCATAACGACAGACAGGTCTTGCTCGAAATTGACGACCTGAAGGAGCGCGCTTTAAAACTCATCGAACTCCTCGACCACGAAATACAGTTGATGGAAATCAGAAACGATATCCAGCAGAAAGTCCGTATGGAAATGGACCAGCAACAGCGCGAATATTTCCTGCATCAACAAATTAAGACAATACAGAACGAATTGGGCAACAATTCGAGCAACGGAGAGGTCGAACGGTTGACAAAAAAAGCGGAATCGAAAAAATGGCCTCAGTATGTAAAAGAAATGTTCGAAAAAGAGTTGAACAAGTTCGAAAAAGTCAATCCTGTGAGCGGCGAATTTTCGACTCAACTTAATTATCTCGAAATGCTGACCGACTTGCCCTGGGACGAATGTTCGCAGGATAATCTTGACCTCAACCGGGTTAAGGAGGTTCTGGACGAAGACCATTTCGGTCTTGAGGAAGTCAAAGAAAGAATATTGGAATACTTGTCGGTGATAAAACTCAAAGGCGATTTGAAATCCCCAATTGTCTGTCTGCATGGTCCCCCGGGCGTGGGCAAAACTTCGCTCGGCAAATCAATCGCGCGGGCTTTAGACCGCCGTTTCGGCAGAATCTCCCTCGGAGGCTTGCACGACGAAGCCGAAATACGCGGACATCGAAGAACATACATCGGCGCAATGCCGGGAAGAATTATACAGACCATCAACCGTTGCAAAACTTCGAATCCCGTCATCATTTTAGACGAAATCGACAAAGTAGGCTCCGATTTCAAAGGCGACCCCTCGTCGGCTTTGCTCGAAGTGCTCGACCCCGAGCAAAATTCCACTTTCAGAGACAATTATCTCGATTTGGATTACGATTTGTCGCGCGTTATGTTCATAACTACAGCAAACCGCGTGGACACAATACATCCCGCTCTGCGCGACAGAATGGAAATGATAAACCTTTCGGGATATATCAGTCAGGAAAAAATGGAAATCGCCAAACGTCATTTGATTCCCAAAGCTTTGGAAGCTCACGGCATAAACTCGAAGCAACTGTCATTCGACGATTCTGCAATCTGTACGATTATCGACGAATATACACGCGAATCGGGCGTTAGAAATCTCGATAAACAAATTGCTAAAATCATACGTAACAGAGCTAAAACTCTGGCATTCGGCGAAAAATTCAAAAAAAGAATATCGTCTTCGGAAGCGAAAAAGATTCTCGGCACCCCAAAAATTCCGAAAGACATGATAGGTTCGACTAATTTTGTGGGCGTAACAACAGGTCTGGCATGGACCGAAGCCGGCGGCGAAATCCTCTTTGTCGAAGCGAGTATCAGCCATGGCAAAGGCAATTTGCAAATCACCGGCAATCTCGGCGACGTGATGAAAGAATCGGCGATGATTGCGTTCGAATATATCAAAGCTCACGCTTCGGACTTGAATATCAACGAAGAACTCTTCGATACGAAAAACGTTCACATCCACGTTCCCGAAGGCGCAATCCCGAAAGACGGACCATCCGCCGGAATCACGATGCTCACCTCTATTGCCTCGATTTTTACGGGACGAAAAGTGAAACAGGGAATTGCAATGACGGGCGAAATCACTCTTCGCGGAAAAGTTCTCCCCGTTGGCGGCGTTAAGGAAAAAATACTTGCAGCCAAACGCGCCGGCGTCAAAACGATAATTCTTGCCGCCGACAATAAAAAGAACATCGACGAAATCAAACAGGAATATCTCGAAGGTTTGACTTTCAAATATGTCGAAACAATGAAAGAAGTCTTAAACACAGCATTAACAGATTGAGGGTTTTCAATCGGTCATTGAAAAACGATATGATTAAGCGCGTTAACTAATTGAAACCCCGTGATTCGCAGTTTATAATTAAAAAAATGGACATTTCGGAAATAGGAAAATTTGCATTGCTCGACCGGTTAAATTCGGGATTTGAAACGAAGCAACAATCAACAATAAAAGCGTTTGACGATGCTGCGGTCGTTGCTGCGGCATCGAACAAAACAAAACAGATATGTTCCGCTGTTTTTCTCGAAGGCATACACTTCAATTTGGTATATACACCGATGAAACATTTGGGTTATAAGGTTGTGACGTATGCCGTATCGAAAATTGTAGCGATGAACGCTGTTCCTCAGCAAATACTTGTGTCGGCGGGAGTTTCGTCGCGTTTCAGCGTGCAGGATATCGAAAGCTTTTACGAAGGAATACGCGCTGCCTGTTCGGAATACAGCGTCGATTTGGTCGAAAATAACCTTACCGCTTCGCTGACCGGCATGACGATAAGCGTGACGGCTGTAGGCGAGGCTTCCGAAAACAGCCTTTGTTACAGAAGCGGAGCGAAAGTGCACGATTTGCTTTGTCTTTCAGGAAGTATAGGAGCAGCATACATGGGTTTGCAGGTATTGGAACGTGAACGGCGGATTTTCGAGACGAATCACGTTCAACCCAAATTAGAAGGATACGATTATGTCCTTCAAAAACAACTTCGTCCGCAAGCCCGTCTCGATATGCTCAAAACGTTTGAAGAACATGGAATCAAGCCTTCGTCTATGACGGATATTGCGGACGGACTGGCTTCGGATATCCTTCACATTTGCAAGCAGTCGAACGCAGGCGTGAGGATTTACTTGGATAAAATCCCTATTGCCGTCGAAACGTTTGCCGTGTGCGAAGAGATGAATTTCGACGCTGTCACGGCTGCGCTGAACGGCGGCGACGATTTTGAGCTCCTGTTTACCCTGCCGGTAACCGATTATGAGACGATAAAAAGCCTGTCCGACTTCGAAATCATCGGATATATCACCGATTCGTCGCAAGGCGCTTATCTTGTTACTCCCGAAGGCAACGAGCTGAAAATTAAAGCACAAGGCTGGACATTTGTAACAGAATAGAAATATTTTCGTAAAAAAAGTTTCACTTTGCCAAATTTATATTATTTTTGTGCTATTAAATAGAATTAATAGGAATAGCATGAATAATACCGAAAACGCATTGTCGAAAATCTCTAAAGACAGAGACAGGACAAATATTTTGAAAAAACAGGAACAAAATCTGCTTGCCTTTCTGGTACAACATATTCCATCGTGGATGACTTCCGATATGTTGACCGCTATTGGTTTAGCCGGCAGTTTTGTGACGGCGGCAAGTTTCATTCTCGCCTCATATTTTCACCGGAGTTTACTGTTATTCGGCATATTAGGCTTTGCGCTGAACTGGTTTGGCGATTCGCTTGATGGACGATTGGCTTATTTTCGCAACAAACCCCGGAAATGGTATGGTTTTTCGCTCGACTTCACGGTCGACTGGCTGACTAACATACTGATAGGCTTGGGTTATATCGTTTATGTCGGAGGCAAATGGGAACTGTTGGGCTTCGGCTTTGTCGTACTGTATGGCTGGGCGATGATGACCGCCTTGTTGAGGTACAAAATCATTGATAAATACACAATTGATTCCGGAATTTTAGGTCCTACCGAAGTGAGAATTATCATTTCGCTGTTTTTGGCGCTCGAAATTATTCAAAAGGGCTCAATAGTCTATTGCGGCATCCTTGCTTGTGTTATCCTATTTATAATAAATATTATAGACTCCTTAAAACTACTTAAAATTGCTGACCATAGAGATAAAGAAGAGAAGAACACCAAAAAGTCGCAGTAAAATACTTAGAAGATTAGAGACTTTTGTACGCGCTCAATTTTCCGCTTTCGTATGCGGTATGTGCGATTACGTCATTATGATTCTGTTAACGGAATTTACCAAAATACATTATACGATTGCTATTGCTATTGCCTGTACTTTAGGGGCAATTATGAATTTTTCGGTAAACAAGGTCTGGACTTTTTACTCAAAAAACAGTTCCTACAAGTTTTCGCTTACTCAACAACTGTGGCGATTCCTTTTCGTAGTGATAAGCAGCATCGGATTGAAAATGCTCGGCACATACTTGCTTACTGATTACGCTCATATTGATTATAAAATCAGCAGGTTGATTACAGATATAATTGTTTCTATCTTCTATAATTATATGCTACAACGATATTGGGTTTTCAAAGACTGTACAAAATGAATTTATTAAGGATTTAAGGATTTTAGATTTTAGATTGGGCTTACGCACGCTGATATTACCAGCCGGCATCGCCCACTTTTAGTTTTTAGTTCTTAGTTTTTAGTTCTTTAAGCCAGCCGGCATCGCCCACTCTTAGTTCTTAGTTTTTAGTTCTTAGTTCTTTAAGCCAGCCGGCATCGCCCATTTTTAGTTTTTAGTTTTTAGTTTTTAGTTCTTTAAGCGCTTCTATGAAATATTGAGCGTCATTTTCGGTAATACACAGCGGAGGCAACAATCGGATGATATTTGTAGACGAAGCTCCTGTAAATATCTTATAGTCAAATAGCAGTTTCCGTCGCATTTCCAAAACCGGTTCCGGCATTTCGATAGCTATCATCAGACCTTTGCCGCGCAGTTCCTTGATTTGAGGGATTAAAGACAACTCCTTCAACAGAAAGCCGCCGATTTTCTCCGCATTTGCTATAAGATTTTCGTTCGTCATCACATCGACAACAGCGCATCCTGCGACAGAAGCCAAATGCGCTCCTCCGAAAGTAGTTCCGAGAGAGCCTTTTACCGGCTTAAACTCCGGCGAAATGAACACTCCCGCCATAGGAAAACCGTTTCCTATACCTTTGGCTACCGTTATCAAGTCGGGTTTGATTCCTGAATATTGATGATAAAAGTATTTCCCCGAACGTCCGCATCCCGACTGTATTTCGTCGAGAATCAGCATTGTATCGTACGTTTTACAAAGCGACGAAAGGTTTCGCAGAAAATCGTCTGTCGGAATCCTCACGCCTCCGACGCCTTGTATTCCTTCGATGATAACTGCGCAATATTCTCTTGATTTCAGCGCCTTTTCGGTCTGTTCGATATCGTTGAGTGAGACAAAAGACACATTCTCAGTGAGATTATACGGCGAACTATATTGAGGAATATCAGTAACGGCTACCGCTCCCGAAGTCCGACCATGGAATGCGTTTCGGAATGCGAGAACCTTCTTTCGCTGAGTTCTAAAAGAGGCGAGTTTCAGAGCATTTTCGTTAGCTTCGGCTCCCGAATTGCACATAAACAAAGAATAATCGGCATATCCGCTTATGTCGCCAAGTTTTTGAGCCAACATTTGTTGCTGTTTGATTAGAACCGAGTTAGTGAAAAAAGTCAATTGTTTCAATTGGCGTTCTATGTTTTCCACAAATTTCGGATGCGAATGTCCGATGGAGATAACAGCGTGTCCTCCATACAAATCGAGATATTTGTTTCCATTGGAATCGTACACATAACATCCTTCTCCTTTTGCAAGTTCCACATTCCAAAGAGAGTATACGTCGAAAAGATTCATCTTTTTATTCAATCATTAAAAAAACGTCTGACATTCTGTAGTTTTAATTATTTGTCAACCTGAGAAAGTTCGGAATTTCGAACCTCCAAGGTTACAGAAACCGGAGGTTCAAAATTCCTTGCTTTATAAACGTACAAACAAAATTGTCGTCAATAAAAACTTTCGGCTTTCAGCCTTCAACTTTTAGTTTTTAACTTTTAGTTTTTAACTTACTTTGCCGGTTCCCAGACGCACCGTTTTGGAGAAACAATTTGCCCCGATTCTTTCAGGGTTTTCATTGCTTTTTCCACTTCTTTTTTGTCTAAACCCGTAAGTTCTACTATTTTAGCTGTTCCTACAGGTTGACCGGCGTTAACCATAGCTTCCAATACTTTTTCCTCTGTACTCATTTTATTAAATATTAAATTAATTATACAAACAGTTTTATGCCACTCGTAATTTACTGGTTAATTTTTCGATTCTATCCTTCGCATATTGCAGTGTAACATATAGTTCCTTTTGATTATCCGAAGGCGATTCGTACATGATGTCCACCATAATTGTTTCGAAAATCGCTCGCAGTCCACGCGCTCCGAGTTTATATTCCAATGCCTTATCGACAATGTAATCCAAGACCTCATTTTCAAATTCGAGTTTTATCCCGTCCATTTCGAACAGGCGTACGTATTGTCGGGTAATTGCATTTTTTGGTTCCGTAAGAATCTTATACAGAGCGTCTCTGTTCAATGGCAACAAGTATGTCAATATCGGCAGTCTGCCTATTATTTCGGGTATCAACCCGAAAGATTTCAAGTCGGAAGGGATAACATATTGCAGAATGTTTTCCTTGTTGATGAGTTCTTTTTCTTTAACTGCCTTATATCCCATTGATTGGGAATTCAACCGGCGCGAAATGATTTTGTCGATATCGTTGAAAGCGCCTCCACAGATGAACAGGATATTCTTTGTGTTTACAACAATAAATTGCTGTTCGGGATGTTTCCGTCCTCCTCTCGGCGGCACGTTCACTAAAGAGCCTTCCAAGAGTTTCAGTAGACCTTGCTGCACTCCTTCGCCCGAAACGTCGCGGGTAATCGAAGGATTATCGCCTTTGCGCGCTATTTTGTCGATTTCGTCAATAAACACGATGCCTCTTTCGGCGGCTTGCACGTTATAGTCGGCGGCTTGCAACAGTCGCGACAATATGCTCTCCACGTCTTCGCCGACATATCCGGCTTCGGTCAACACTGTGGCGTCGACGATTGTAAACGGCACGTTCAGCATTTTAGCGATGCTTCGAGCAAGCAATGTTTTTCCGGTACCTGTTTCGCCAACCATCACGATGTTCGATTTTTCTATCTCAACATCGTCGGTATTAATGTTTTGGTCGATTCTTTTATAGTGATTATAAACGGCGACCGACAGATATTTCTTTGCATCATCCTGACCAATAACATATTGGTCTAAAAACTTTTTGATTTCTCCAGGTTTCGGGATAGTCGAAGTTTTGCTTGACTGCCTTCTTTTTTTCGGCGCAGCGCCGGAAGTTTGATAATTAATCGCACCGGAAACAGCTTCGTAAACACGTTCGGCGCAATCGGAACAAATACAAGCATCAATGCCAACAATCAACATGCTGACATTATCTTCGCTAAGACCACAAAAAGAGCATTTTCTTTTCGCCATACTATTGTTTTTTTTCATTTATATAATGTTTGATTCCCTTTTTTCTCTTTTTCTCATCACTTCGTCTATCATTCCATATTGGAGGGCTTCATCGGAGGTCATCCAATAATCTCTGTCCGAGTCTTTTTCAATTTTTTCTATGGGTTGTCCCGTATGTTCCGACAATATTTTGTATAGTCCCTGTTTTGTTTTAATAATCTCTCGTGCAGCGATTTCGATATCGCTTGCCTGACCTTCGGCTCCTCCAAGCGGTTGATGAATCAAAATTCTTGAGTGTGGCAAAGCAGAACGTTTCCCGCGTTCTCCTGCTGCAAGAAGTACAGCGCCCATCGAAGCCGCCATACCGGTGCAAATCGTTGCTACTTCGGAGTTTATAATCTGCATTGTGTCGTAAATACCCAAACCCGCCGAAACAGAACCGCCCGGAGAGTTGAGATATATCTGCAAGTCCTTGGTATCTATCGAGTCAAGATACAACAGCTGAGCCTGTATGATGTTGGCGATTTCGTCGTATATCGGAGTGCCGAGGAAAATGATGCGTTCCATCATCAAACGTGAAAAAACATCCAAAGGCTGTACGTTCAACTGCCTCTCTTCCAGAATATAGGGCGTGATAGAGTTTTCTATCATCGATGTATATCGATACATATTTAAGCTACTGATGCCCGCATGTTTTAATGCATATTTGTCAAAATCTTTCATGACTGTATTTTATTCGTTATTTTCTTGATTTACTGTTTCTGTATTATTTGCTGCAGCAGTTGCAGCTGCTACAATTTCTTCGATTGCAGCGATTTCATCTTTCACGACTTCTCCGTTTATCACATCATTTGTCAATACGGTGTCGGGCAAAGCGTTTGCGTTAACGTTAGTGTCGGCGTTGTGTTTGTCGTATGTCGACTGAAATTCCTCTATTGTAACGTCTTTAACGTTCAATTTTGCATTTTCTTTCAAAAAAGAAGCGAATTGTTTTTTTGTAGTTCTACCTACGATATATCGCACGTACATCTCGTTTTTCCCGTAAGTTGCCATCAATTCGTCTAATTCTTCTTCGCTGTAATAGTCGCTGTGATGAGGATAATTTTCTCGGAGGATTGCTTTCACTTCTTCTCTGAACATGCTGTAATTTAGTTGAATATTGTTTTGTTCTAACAAAGATGAGGTTATATATTTCCATGTTGACTCGCGAATGAAATATTGTACCATCGAATTAAAATTTTCTTCCGATATTTCATTGCCTTCCTTTTCGAGAAAACGAATATACCTTTCTATAAAAGCTTTGGGTATATTGATATTCACTTTTTCGAGCAATATTTCGATGGAATCCCTGTACAGTTTGTCAAGGCTCATGGCATTGTAATCCGTAATTATTGCGTTTTTGGCATATTCCCGCAATTCTTCTTCGCTGTGTATATTATCTTTACCGGCAACTTT
This sequence comes from Prevotellaceae bacterium, assembly GCA_031259655.1. Classification (GTDB taxonomy): domain Bacteria; phylum Bacteroidota; class Bacteroidia; order Bacteroidales; family UBA932; genus JAIRLF01. Next base: position 996 of record JAIRLF010000377.1, on the reverse strand, counting down.
ATCGAACAGTTCCTGATTTATCTGTGCCGGCGTTCTTTTTTCAATATTTGTGATGATAAACGTAAGATTTTCGGGCAATAATTTGAGTTCGTCCTTATTGATATTCAACATTCCCATCAAATCGATTTCGTTGGTAAACACTTTGCGAACTTCCACATCCACAATGTCGTTCACTTTTGCGCCTAAAAAGGTTTGCTTGTGTTCGTCGGGAACGATGTTTATTAAAAAGTTTGTGCTGCGAGTAATCTCTTCTCCGTCTTTTACTAAATTGATATCCACGCCAATAATACAATTGTCCTCAATTGTTTCGCAGTTTTCGGTAATATAAAACGTACTGCGATAACCCTCGATTTCGGCGTCTATATCTTCGTCGTTCAGGATGATATTATAATATGGTAACTCAGTGTTTTCGTCTACTTTATAAGTAAATTCGGGAAAAAAACCGGCTTCATATACAAATTCCAAATTCTTCTGTTCGTCGAAAGTCGTCAGCATTTGATTATTTTCCGACGGTATTACCTGAGCGAAAATACGTCCGGCGTTTTCCTGTTCGTAATTTTTGATTAATTCGAGGACAAGTTTGTTTATTTCTTCTATTATAAGCGGTGTTCCATACATCTTCTTAATTAAAGACATAGGCGCATTCCCCGGACGAAATCCCTTAACCTGAGATGTTTGTCGCAATTTCCTTAATTCTTTTTCTACTTTAGTCGCATAATCTTCCTGCGATACTATAACGGTCAGGGTGGCAATAAGACCTTCTTTATTCTGTATTAATTCCATATTTTTTAATGTATATCAGGCAGAGAAATATCCGTTATCCGTTTACTGTTTCTGCCGGCAATCTAACTTTTAAGTGCGGATAGGGGGACTCGAACCCACACGCCTTACGGCACTAGATCCTAAGTCTAGCGCGGCTACCAATTACGCCATATCCGCAATAAAGCGGCGCAAAGGTACTACAATTTTTATTATCTGCAAAAAATGATATGTAAA
>JAIRLF010000365.1 GCA_031259655.1 Prevotellaceae bacterium | reverse complement strand
AAGAGAGCCGTCCACATTAACGGTAAAAGATACGCGAACTGTCCCCTGTATATTGTTTTCCTGCGCCGCCTGCGGATAATTTCCTTGAAGCCGGGCATAAATCCATTTGACAAATTCGCCGGCATCCTTCCCTTGAAACATCGGTTTCACTTCCACCATGACAAACGGGAGTACTTCATCAACATCTTTATTCTCTGGTATTACCGGCGGTTTTGTTTCGAGATAGTTCCACGTCTGTGGTTGGTTATCATTTTCCAACGACAAATCGAATGTCGAAGTAATATCCACATCATCATCAACGATTTCAATAATATCGGGAATTTGCGGGATCTTAGGAAGTTCGGGAAGAGGAGCTTCCGGTAGCGTAATCGGAACTTGTTCTTCTTCTTCAATAATTCCCTGGTATTCCGCGACTAATACACTTGTATCTCTTTCTTTCGACGACCAGTTGAAAGCAAGCAGTACTGTCAGCAGGGACAAACTTAATCCAAGTTCAAAAAACAATGTCTTCTTATTTTGAAGGTCTGTTTTTGATGTTTTCTTTAATTCCATAATTTAAAAAAATTAAAACGTTATTTACTAAAATTTATGTCCGGCGCCAGACATCTTAAAGTAATACAAAAATCGTGCCAAAGTAATGCCTTTTTCATTTCTTGGGGATAAATCTTTTTTTAAACGGCTATTTATCAGAGGAATACTCCATCCATTTCAAAAGTCCTGAAACGAAGTTCGACGTAGTCTTGCCGTGAGAACGAATGTGGCTGCCATTCGTAGAACTGCAAATAACATGGTAGTGTCGCATCAACCGAATATTGTCGCATTTCGTCATTGCGAACGAAGTGATGGATTGCTTTACGCCGCTTATAATGACGAAAAACCGGCTTTTGCGATATTCCCCATTGACGACATTCTCGACAACACATAATCCGCCCTTTCATCAATGCGACAATTTACATCGACGTAGTCAAATGTACCCGATTAGAACCTGTTTCTGTCGTCTTGTGCAGCGCTGCCGCCGCGGTATTTTTTACTGTAATTATTGAACATCCAGGTGATAGATAGGGTTACGTAACGGGTTTCGGATTTTTTGTTTACTCTCCACCGTAAGTTGTTTATTTGCATAAAATCTTGATATTTTTCCCAATCGAAGATATCATAAATCATCAAATTCAAACGGAGTGCGTTGTCAAAAAAGGATTTACGCATCCCTACATCAAGTTTCCGGTAACTTTTCGAGCCGACGAAGTTATATTGCCAGTCGCTTTGCCAGATAAAATTACACGAAAATATGAATTTTGCGGGCAGTGTGAAGTCGTTGTATGCCGTGAAGAGGTAATTAAGTTTGTCGTACTTTACTTCGCGTCCGTCGTAGTGTGCTGAAAAAAGTGGATAATTCAGGGATATGGTATAGTTGGGCTGCCAGAACGCTATTTTGTGATTGAAGTTAAATGTTGTATTGAACTCCTGCAATTTCGGGAAATTGGCGTATGTAGATAATATGACGGCGTTATTTTCCTGTTCTTCAAAATACCAGAGCACAGGATTTTTTTTGTAACTGTAACCGGCATTAAAATAAAAGGGCGCTCGCATTATCCGCAAATTAATTTCGTAGATATTGGTTTTATTCAGATAGGGGTTGCCTTTTTGAAAAAGAAAGCGGTTAAAATAAAACACATTGCCGTTCAGTTGTGAAAAACTTGGGCGCTGTGTGCGCTTGTTGAACGCCAGACTTAAATCCATGCTTTTCAACTTTCCGGCGATAGAAACATTGGGATACCAGTCGCTGTACTGTCGGTCGATAAACGGCGTTTGCGCCATGCCTTCGGTGAATCGCTCGGATGTAAATTCGTAGCGTAAACCGGCGTTTAGATTCACGCCCGCCAGGCTGTGCGAATAATTCGCAAACCCTGCCGCTTTCCGTTCCATGTTGGTAAATTCGCTGTTTTCCGTATAACCGGAGCTACGCACGAAACCGTCGCCGGCAATGCTGTTGTATTCGCCGCCAAATTCGACAAGTCCGGCGTCCGATTTCAAACTGTTGGTCAATTTGCCTGCCCACAAGTCATAGTCGGTTTGGTTGAAGATGTCTACAGGTGTGACTTGTACCGAATTGACTGTTTCGTCCACATGCTGGTCTTTGTCGTTACGATTTTTGAAAAAATCAAAGTCGAACCTGAGCGAGTATATTTCGTTGAACTCGCCGTTATAGAAGACATTAGCCAAATGTCGGGACGATTTGTCCTTCGAAACCGATTGCGAAACCGCCGTATCGTATTTTGCCCCGTCGAAATACGAAGAGGAGTAAACAGGAAAGTCGATGTCGGCATTTACCGTATATAATTGATATTGCCCGCCAAGAGCATGTTTTTCGTTTACCGAAAAATCGAAACCTGTGGAAAATTCTTGCGAATTGTTCGAAAAGTTGACAGGCATATATACAGTGTACTGCCATACGTCGGGGTTTTTACATTCATCAAAGTTGTCGTCTTCCGACTGATAGGATTTGGTGTGGTTGTGATAGTACGAGGCAAACACGTTGAGCTTGTTTTTCGAATATGAGAGACTGATATTTTCGGTATCGCCCGTGTATTTGCCCTGCC
>JAIRLF010000361.1 GCA_031259655.1 Prevotellaceae bacterium | reverse complement strand
ATATTTAATAAAAAAAACCGCCTTTTGGGGCGGTTTTTAATAAATATCAGGATGAGATTATTTTACTTTAACGATTTCACAATAGCCTCAAATGCTTGAGGTTGATTCATTGCGAGGTCTGCTAACACTTTACGGTTCAGTTCGATGTTGTTTGCCGACAATTTGCCGATAAACTTCGAATACGTCAAACCATAAGGACGCACAGCCGCGTTTATACGCTGTATCCACAACGAGCGGAAATTCCGTTTTTTCGTTTTGCGGTCGCGATATGCGTATGTTAGACCTTTTTCGTAAGTATTTTTTGCGACAGTCCACACATTAGCGCGCGCCAAAAAATAACCTCTCGTTTGTTTTAAAATTTTCTTTCTTCTTGCTCTTGAAGCAACTGAATTTACTGATCTTGGCATAATTTTACTTATTTTTTTGGTAGCAGGCGATATCGTTTTACCGAGATTCTTTAATGCCCTGCTTCCGGGTTAAAACTAAAAAACTCTTATAAACTTTAAATTTTACATTACTAACAACTTCTTAACGCGAGCCTTATCGACGTCGGAAATGACACCGAAATAAGTCAGATTACGTTTTTGTTTTGTTGTTTTCTTTGTCAAAATATGCCTTTTGTAGGCATGTTTGCGCTTAATCTTTCCTGTTCCGGTAACATCAAAGCGCTTTTTCGCACCGGAATTTGTCTTCATTTTTGGCATCTTCTTTAACCTTTAAATATTAATTTGTTTATCCTGATATTCATTTCTTTTTGGGTTTAGGTACGAGTATAATAGTCATACGTTTACCCTCTAATTTAGGCATAAATTCCACTTTAGCCACATCTTCCAAATCGTTAGCCAAACGCAGGAGCAGAATTTCGCCCTGTTGCGAAAACAGAATGGAACGACCTTTGAAAAAGACAAAGGCTTTGACCTTGTCTCCAGCTTCGAGGAAGTTACGCGCATGTTTCAGTTTAAACTGATAATCATGCTCATCCGTATTCGGACCAAACCGTATTTCTTTAAGTTCCGTTTTGATGGACTTATCTTTAAGTTCTTTCAACCGTTTTTTCTGTTGATACTGATATTTCTGATAATCAACAATACGGCAAACAGGCGGCTCAGCATTTGGCGATATTTCAACCAAATCCATATTTAGAACTTCAGCCATACTCAAAGCTACAGCGACCGGATATATTCCGGGTTTTTCGATATTTTCTCCTATCACTCGGACTTCTTTTGCGGTGATTTCACCGTTTATCCTCACTAAGTCCTCATTTTTCTTTTCACTCGGTCGATACATATTTCTTCTTGCTCCACCGGGTCTCCTAAAAGGCGCTGCTATAACTCCGTCCTCCTTTTTTTATATAGTTTAACAACAATTATCGAGGCGCAAAGGTAAGAAGTTTTTTTTAATAATTCACTTAAACGAAAAAAAAATATGTTTTTTTCAACAAAAAAGGCATATTATCAGCGCATAAATATATCGTGAAATAAAAAATTTCATCGCTCATTTTAACACAATTAGCAGCCTGTTTGAGCGAAAAACCGAAAAAATTTATTGCTCTGTTCCTGTTTTTTTGTACTTTTGGGCGAATTTTTTGATTAAATAAATGATGAAAACAGATGTATTGTTAGGCTTGCAATGGGGCGATGAAGGAAAAGGAAAAGTTGTTGACGTTTTGACTTCGGGATACGACATTGTAGCTCGTTTTCAGGGAGGTCCGAATGCGGGACACTCGCTGAAATTTGATGACGTCGAAATAGTGTTACATACGGTTCCTTCGGGGATTTTTCACAAAAGCATTACAAACGTCATCGGAAACGGTCTTGTTATCGACCCTGCAATCTTTCAGAAAGAATGCGAAAAGATTTCGAAACTTGGAGTTGAACTTACCCGGCAACTGTTGATTTCGCGAAAGGCTCATTTGATAATTCCCACGCACCGAATTATCGACGCCGCATCGGAAGCCTCAAAAGGCAAAACCAAAATCGGTTCGACATTAAAAGGTATAGGTCCCACATACACCGACAAAACAAGCAGAAACGGTTTGCGCGTGGGCGAAATATTGGAACCCGATTTTCAGGAACGATACGAAGCGCTCAAAAATAAACACGTGGAATTTCTGAAACAGTTTGATTACGAGTATCAAATTGATGAAACAGACTTTTTTGCAGGCGTCGAAAACCTGAAACGTTTCACTTTCGTCGACAGCGAATATGTGTTGAATAATGCCTTGAAAAACAACAAAAAAGTCCTGGCGGAAGGCGCTCAGGGAACACTTTTGGATATTGATTTCGGGACATATCCATACGTTACTTCGTCGAATACCGTATGTGCCGGAGCCTGTACGGGTTTAGGACTTGCGCCACAGTCGATTGGAGAAGTCTTCGGTATCTTCAAAGCATATTGTACACGTGTGGGAAGCGGACCTTTTCCGACTGAGCAAATCAACGAAACGGGCGAAACACTGCGCAATCTCGGTCACGAATATGGCGCAACAACAGGACGTCCGCGACGTACCGGCTGGCTCGACCTCGTAGCGCTGAAATATGCCGCAATGCTCGACGGCGTAACTCAACTGATTATGACAAAGGCAGATGTGATGGATACTTTCGATACCGTGAAAGTCGCCGTGGCATACGAAATCGATGGAAAACAGACAGAAGAATTTCCATACGAGCTAAACGATTCTATAAAGCCTGTGTATAAGGAATTTAAAGGATGGAAAACGTCTATCGCCGCAATTCGTTCTTACGAGGCTCTCCCTGCTGAACTTCAGGAATATATCCGGTTTATCGAAACGGAAACGGGCGTACCGGTAAAAATCGTATCCGTGGGACCAAACAGAGATGAAACAATAATACGCTAAAAAAACGGAATTTATGCTTACAGTCAAGACAATAGAAAACAACAGGGAATCTATCGTTTCCCGTTTGAAAGTGAAAGGGTTCGATGCCGAAGCTATCGTAGATGAAATCATCGAAACAGAAGGAACACGCAGAAAAAAACAGGCAGAACTCGAAACTCTTTTTGCCGAGCAAAATCGCGTGGCTAAAGACGCCGGCGTTCGTATCGGCGCTTTGAAAAAGGAAGGTAAACACGAAGAAGCCGAGATTGTTAAACAAAACGCGGCTGAAGAATCGGCAAAATTCAAAACCCTGTCGGCGGCGCTCGAAACAGAAGTAGCTCAATTGGAAAAACAGTTGCACGATAAACTCGTTTTATTGCCCAATCTTCCGCACGAATCGGTTTCCGCCGGCAAATCGGCTGAACATAACGAGATTGTGAAAGAATCGGGAACGATTCCCGAAGCGACTCAACTGCCTCACTGGGAACTTGCAACAAAATATGGACTTATTGATTTCGAGGCAGGTAACAAACTTACAGGCGCCGGTTTTCCCGTTTACACAGGCAAAGGCGCAAAATTGCAACGCGCACTGATTTCGCTGTTTCTCGACCACAATACCGAAAAAGGTTATCTCGAAGTGCAGCCACCATTGCTTATAAATGCGGATTCAGGTTTCGGAACAGGTCAATTGCCTGATAAAGAAGGGCAGATGTATCACGTAACCGACGATGATTTTTACCTGATTCCGACGGCTGAAGTGCCGGTAACGAATCTATACAGAAACGTGATAGTTGCTGAAAATGAGCTCCCTATCAAATTGACGGCATATACTCCCTGTTTCAGACGCGAAGCGGGTTCGTACGGAAAAGATGTGAGAGGCCTCAATCGTTTGCATCAGTTCGACAAGGTCGAAATCGTGCAAATTACCAAGCCGGAACTTTCGTACGCAGCTCTGGACGAAATGGTTGCCCATGTCGAAGAACTCGTCAAAAAGTTAGGATTGCCATACAGGATTTTGCGCTTGTGCGGCGGCGACATCAGTTTCCATTCGGCTTTGACGTATGATTTTGAGGTTTATTCGACAGCTCAAGAACGCTGGCTCGAAGTAAGTTCCGTATCCAATTTCGAATCGTTTCAGTCAAACAGGTTGAAACTTAGATATAAAACACAGCAAAAGAAAACCGAACTCCTGCATACTTTGAACGGAAGTTCGCTTGCTCTTCCGCGAATTGTAGCTGCATTACTCGAAAACAATCAGACAGACAAAGGAATAATCATACCGGACGCTCTCGTGCCATACACAGGCTTCGATATTATTTCATAATCAACACTTTTATGCTATCTGTACTGTTTATACTTGCTTTTGCCGCTGTATTTCACGGTATTTTGGGACGGACACGCAGTCTTCTCAGCGGGCGGAAAGGTCCGAAAATCCTGCAGCCGGTATATAATGTAATTTTACTGTTTCGTAAAGGCGAAGTGATAAGCCAGGATTCGGGTAAAATATTCCAACTTGCTCCCACAGTGAGTTTTGCTGCCGTATTGATAGCAATGATGATGACGCCTTTCGGGAAATTAGGGAGCTTTATCTCTTTTTCCGGCGATTTCATTCTGTTTGCTTACTTATTGGCTGTTAGTCGGTTTGCTATGATATTGGGAGCATTGGACACGGCATCTTCGTTCGAGGGCATGGGAGCGTCGAGAGAAGCTTTGTACGGGATGCTGGCAGAACCGGCTTTTTTTGTGCTCGCAGGGACATTCGCTATGTTGACCGGTCACAACTCTTTCGCAGGAATATTCGGTTTTTTCGACATGACAAATTTGAATGCCGTTATTCCCGAATTGCTTGCCGCTTTTGCTTTCTTTCTTATGTTGCTGGTCGAAACAGGTCGCTTGCCTGTGGACGACCCTCGTACACATTTGGAATTGACAATGATACACGAAGTAATGATTCTGGATTACAGCGGATTCGATTTGGCTTTGATTCATGTAACTACCTACATTAAAGCCGCTGTATATTCGGCGCTTACGGCGCTTTGCGTTTTACCGGGGAACCTGCATACGGCAATTTATATGCCGCTATTTGTTGTTCTCATTGTACTTGTTCCGGTCATTACGGGATTTTTCGAAAGTTTCAGAGCAAGAAACCGGTTACAGAGAAATCCGTCGTATATATTGACAATCACTGTGATGGCTATTGTTTCATTTATTACAGCTGCAATTATTTAAACTCTGTCATAATATGTCAAAAAAAAGCAAACGAAAAAGGATTCCTCTTTATGTACAGATACTTGCCGGTATGATTGTCGGCGTCGTCATTGGAATTGTCGCGCTACAATCGAATGGCGCGCAATTTATTCGGGACTGGATTTATCCATGGGGACAGGTTTTTATACGGTTATTGCAACTTATCGCTATTCCGCTGGTTTTCATATCGCTCATCAAAGGTATAACGGGATTGAAAAACATCAGCGCTGTTTCGCGAATGGGAGGACGAACTATCGTCATATATCTGTCCACTACTGTTGTAGCGGTTTTGCTGGGACTGTCAATGGGATTGCTTGTCGAGCCGGGAGAATTGGTCGATAAGACTCAATTCGCCCATATTCAGGAAGAATATCAGTCGTTTGCCGAAGAAAAAAAACACATTGCCGAAGAAAAGGAAGAATTGGGACCACTGTCTTTCCTGAATGATATTATCCCGAACAACATATTCAGCGCCGCCGGCGACAATTCGCGAATGTTGCAGGTGATATTTTTCGCCCTGTTTTTCGGACTTGCAGCGCTAAGCATCAATCCCGCAAAAATCAAGCCCGTTGTTGTTTTGTTCGACGGACTTAACGACATCATTCTCCGCATGGTCGATTACATTATCTATCTCGCGCCTTATGGAGTAGCGGCTTTAATGGCGGGGCTTATCACTGATTTTGAGGGCGATATTAGTATTTTTTCAGCCTTGGGAGTTTATGCTTTGACGGTAATCGTCTCGTTGTTGATGCTAATTTTTGGCTTCTATCCATTGCTGATTCGTATTTTTACAAAAATCAAGCCTCGAAAGTTCCTGAAAAGCATTTATCCCGCTCAATTATTTGCATTTACGACAAGCAGTAGCGCGGCGACTTTACCCGTTACTATGGATGTCGTCGAAAAAAAACTGGGAATATCGCAGGAAACAGCTTCGTTTGTTTTGCCCGTTGGCGTGACAATCAATATGGACGGAACAAGTTGTTATCAAGCTATAGCAGTTGTCTTTATAGCGCAGGTATTAGGTATTGATTTAAGCGTCATGCAGTTGTTGTTTATTGTCACGCTGACGGTACTTTCTTCTATTGGCACTCCCGGAATACCCGGAGGCAGTTTTGTGATTTTGACAATGGTATTAACTTCGGTAGGAATCCCCGCCGAAGGTCTGGCTTTGATAATAGGAATCGACCGCCCGTTAGACATGCTTCGAACAGCGGTCAATGTTACCGGCGACACCGTGACTGCGGCTATCGTCGATAAGGCGTAAGTATCTGCTTTTCGTCCTGCTCTACCGGTTAAAAAAGTAAAAAACCACAAAGTTACAGTAGTGACACAACAAACTTTGCGCGCCTTATGCAACTTTGCGGCTAAAAAGCATACTTGTCGCCATTACAAGATTGTAAAAACAAAAAACGCTGCGACTGATTTTACTGTTTTCCGGCTATAGCCTTATATACATACGCTGCAATAGCGGCGCCAATAACAGGAGCAACAATAAATACCCACAGTTGCGGTAATGCCAAAGGATTATCGGCAAAAATG